>CAKUKJ010000039.1 GCA_934662525.1 uncultured Coriobacteriales bacterium
GCGGCGGCGGGCCAGGGCGAGAGCCGCATCAAGTACAACCCCGAGACCGGCAAGTGCTTCAAGTGCGACCTGTGCGGCGGCGAGCCCAAGTGCGTGCAGTACTGCCCGCTGGGAGCAAGCCAGTCCTCTTGGATCGAGTACCGTGACATCGTCCGTCCCGGCATCGACGACTATGAGGAGGACGAGGAGGTCGAGGGCGGCATCGAGGGCGTGACCTTCGACCGCGAGATCGGCGGCCAGCAGGCGGCCAAGTGCCGCGAGGCCACGCCGTGGGCGCTCGTCGCCACCGACACGGGCGTGGAGGCCGTGGGCACCCTGGGTTCCAGCGACGGCGGCGCCCTACGCCTGACGTTGCACGCCGAGTTCAAGGACGCCGACGGCAACGTGCTGGGCTCCAGCGTCGAGGTGCGCCGCCTGCTTCGCATGCACGACGAGTGCCCGCTCGAGCTGGGCTGCGACGGCATCGATGCCTCCCAGGTCTCGGTCGTCACCATCGCCGGCGACGTGAGCTACTGGGTCGACGGTGTCGACGAGGAGTACTAACCCCGCCCGTTTCCTGGCCCCGTTTGTTTCAAGGAGAATGACATGGCAGATGCGCTGTATGGGTACGTGGGTACCCTGCTCAAGATCAACCTCACCGACGCCACCGTCGAGAAGATCCCGACCACGACCTATGACGTGGACAAGTGGATCGGCGGTCGCGGCCTGGGCTCCATCATCCAGTGGACGGAGTGCTCCCCCGAGGTGGGCGCCTTCGACCCTGAGAACATCATCACCTTCCTGACCGGCCCCGTCACGGGCACGGTGTGCGACGGCGGCCGCACCATCGTGCAGGCCGTGAGCCCCATCGGCTACCCCGACACGGGGTCGTTCTGCCGCTCCACGTTCGGCGGCGGCTTCGGCGCAGAGCTCAAGTTCGCCGGCTATGACGGCATCATCATCACCGGCCAGTCCGAGAAGCCCGTCTACCTTTACATCAACGACGACACGGTCGAGATCCGCGATGCCGCCGACCTGTGGGGCCTGGACAACTTCGCCACGCAGAACGAGCTGTGGAAGCGCTCCGACAACAAGGCCTACGTGGCTTCCATCGGTCCGGCCGGCGAGAACCAGTGCCTGATGTCCACCATCCTGTGCAACGAGTCCTCCGTCACGGGCCTGGGCTCCTTCGGCGCCGTCATGGGCAACAAGAAGCTCAAGGCCATCTCGGTGCAAGGCACGGGCGGCGTGCCCATCGCCGACCCCGAGGGCCTGCTCGAGTTCGTGACCCACTTCCAGAGCCTCGCCTGCCGCAAGCTCTACGAGACCGACGACGAGCACAACTTCCCCAACTCGTTCCTCGGCTCCTGGCTCGCCTGCCTGGCCCTCAAGGACTCCAACCTCTACAAGGAGGTCCGCGATCCCAACGGCAAGCTCGAGCTTGGCTATTCGGGCTGCTACGGCTGCACGTTCGGCGGCTGCGGCTACACGGTGCGCTACAAGGACGGCTCGAACATCTCCATCGGCCAGTTCAAGTGCACCGAGGCCATCCCCACCAACGGTGAGATGACGCAGACGGGCGAGTTCGTGGGCCGCACGCACATCAAGCGCCTCACGCTCAACGAGCGCCTGGGCTTCTCCGACTGCACGCTGTGGTTCCAGGGCCTCGACCCGATGGTGGACGCCGGCATCCTCAACGAGGAGACCACCGGCATGGACTGGAGCGAGTTCGGCTCGGCCGAGTTCACCGAGAAGCTCATGTACGACATCGCCTATCGCCGCACCGACGTGGGCGACGCCCTGGCCAAGGGCTACCGCTACTTCCTCGAGGACTTCGTGGGTACGCCCGAGGCCATTCGCTACTACCGCGCCATCCGCGGCGTGCGCAACTCGCCCAAGCACAACGGCGGCGGCTGCGGTAACTGGTACGAGCCTGGCGCCTATCTGGCCCATGGCCTGCTGCGCTTCGCGACCTCCAACCTGTGCGCCGTGGACATCCGCTGCACGGGCTCCGAGACGCACCTGAACTTCGCCGTGAACCCCAAGCTCGGCAGCCTGGGCGACGAGAAGCTCCAGGCCTGGACCGACGCCAACTCCATGAAGCGCTTCGGCAACGTGGAGACCCAGCGCGACGTGCAGAACTGGAACTGGGAGAGCCCCTATGCCGGCACGTACATCAAGTGGAGCCACAGCTTCAAGGCGTTCCTCGACTCGGCGCTGTTCTGCTTCATGCAGGAGGGGTCGGGCATTGCCACGTCCAACTACACCGACGACCTGACCGGTGACGACCACATTGCCGCCGAGCTCTACACCTGCGTTACGGGCAAGGAGTTCACGCCCGCTGACGAGGACGCCTTCGGCTGGCGCATGTACCTGCTCGAGCGCTCCATCCTCATGCGCCAGGGCCTTACCCGCGCCGACGACGAGCTGTTCGACGAGGTGTACGACGAGTACGCCACCGAGAACGTGGCCAACTCCATCTACCAGATGGACACGGGCCTCACCCGCGAGCGCTTCGACGGCATGCTCGAGCGCTTCTACGACGCCATGGGCATGGACCACGAGACCGGCTACCCGTGCCGCTCCACCTACGAGCAGCTCGGCATCACCGAGATCGCCGACCGCCTCGAGGAGGAGTACGGCCTGACGCTGCCGGCAGAACCGGCGGCGTAAGCAAGACGACGGTCGCCAGGGCTTGCGTCTTGCCAGGCAAAAGGCCCAGGCGATGCGTTTGTTTGACCCATGCGGTCGACTGGCGCGGGCGGCATGGGCAGGAACCCCCAACCTGCCTCGGTCGCCCGTGCCTCCCCCTGCGTTTGCCCCGCGCGCCGACCCCCAACCGGCGCGCGGGGCGTGCTTAGCCAAGACGAGTCGAGCGGAACGGAGCTTGCCATGGAGGTCATCGCGACGATAGACAAGAGGGACGTGCCCCTCGAGGTGGCGTCGTGCACGTGCTTTGCCGACGGTTCGGTCTGCTTTGGTGAGGATTGCGTCCAGCGCGAGAAGCTCCTCAAGGTGTACGTGAACGACATGCTCACCATGCAGGTCGGTTGCAGCGAAGGGTCGCTCGTGGAACTTGTGGTGGGCAGGCTGTTCACCGAGGGTCTCATCCGCGGGCCCGAGGAGATTGACTGCATGTCCATCTGCGACCGGTCGCTGCAGGCGACGGTGTACCTCAAAGACCGCCAGGCCGATGTGTCGCGCACGAAGGTCGAGACGGTGCCCACGTGCTGCACCATGAACCGCACGTTCAACGACTACTTCAGCACGGGCGAGGCCCTGCGGCCCGTGGAGCCCATCGACTGGCCTGCCGAATGGGTGTTCGAGGCCGTGCGCGACTTCTTCGACGACACCCCGCAGCATCGCGCCACGCGCGGGGTGCACAGCTGCCGGCTCGTGAACGCCGACGGCGTCGTCGTGTGCCGCGAGGACATCGGCAGGCACAACGCGCTGGACAAGGCCATCGGCACGGCGCTTGTGCAGGGTATCGACCTGCGGGGCTGTCTGGCGTTCACGAGTGGCCGGGTGCCCACCGACATGGCCGTGAAGGCCGTGCGCGCCGGTATCCCCGTCTTGGCGACGTGCAAGGTGGCCACCGACAAGGCCTTCGAGCTGGCCGACGAGTACGGCCTTGCGCTCGTGACGAAGGCCGGCAGGCGCTCGTTCAGCGTGCAGGAGAGGTTTGCGCCGGCTGGCGCGCACATGGGGATGGAAAAAGGCGCGGCGTGAGCGGCTCGTGTGACGGTTCGCGTTTGGGTATTGTTGGCTAATTGGGGGCAATGTCCGTTAAACCGTACAGAAATGGCGCGTTTCAAGGGCGATTCCGTACGACTTAACGGACATTGCACGCAAAAAAGGGGCAAGGGGCAGGTTATGGCGACGAATCTGGCGGTTATCGAGGGTGCGGGCGAGGCCTTGGGCTACTGTGCGGTCGGCACGGGCGGGCGGGCTTCGGCGGTCGTCCAGCCCTTGCCTCGCGTGCGGCTCACGGGCATTCTGGTGGAGGACGGCCGCGTGCTCGTGCAGCGCCAGGTGCTGAAGGAGCGGACCCACTGGAATTTCCCGGGAGGGGCCCTGGAGCCTGGCGAGACCTTGGAGGCGTGCCTGCGCCGCGAGATGCTGGAGGAGTGCGGCTTGGAGGTGGAGGTGGGCGAGCTGCTTTACGTGTGCGACCGCTTCCGCTCCCTGGGCAGGCAGACGGTGGACATGAGCTTCTTGGTGCACCGGGTGGGCGGCGAGCTTTTGGAGGGCCCGCATATGGACGGCCAGGGGGAGTACTTCGCGGCTGCCCGCATGGTGCCCGTCGACGACCTGCCGCGCTACGGCTTTTCCGACAAGCTTGTCAAGCTCGTGCGAGAGGGTTTTCCCTATAAGGGCACCTACCAGGGTGACTTTCACGAGTTCTACGGGTAGGGGCCGAGGTGCAGGCTATTCAGGCGCGGAGGGGCGCGCCTATCCGATCGGCCCGCGTGACCGGTGCCCCGCCTTGCGCGCCGCGAACCACGAGAACTCCATGAACTCCTTGCGGGTGTCGAGGTCGCAGAAGACGTCGCACTCCGGAACAGGGGGGATGTCGGTGGGAACGGCGACGAGGGCGCCCGAGCGAAAGAGCTGGCGGGCCCCCTCGTCGCCGGCAAGCGTTTCGAACAGGGGGAGCGCCTCGCGGGGGAAGAGGCAGGGGTTGCCCTGTTGCTCACCGCAGCGGGAACGCAGGGCATATGGGGAGCCCGGGGCGTCGGTTGGCCCTGCGGCCTGCATGTTTTCGAACGCCGCGATGAGCGCGTCGAGGTGCGCGGCCTCCACAAACGGCTGGTCTGCGGCCATGAAGATGACCGCTTCGAACCGGTGCGCGAGGGCGTATCGCGCGGCGAGGCCCACGGAGGACGACTGCCCCTGTGACCAGGCGTCGTTGTAAAGTGTGACGAGGCGGTGTCCGAGCAGCGCGGCGGGCATCGAAGGGCCTGCGGGCCCGACCTCCCGGGTAGGCGCAGCCTCTCCTGTCGCTGTCTCCGGCCCGGCGGCAGCCCGCCGTTCGGAGTTTGCGCACGTTTCGGACAGTCTTTCAATGAACGGTGCCATCTCGGCTGCGTAGGCCCCCGTCACCACGGCGACCTGGGCAGCGCGGCTGTCCAGTGCGGCACGGCATGCGCGCTCAAGCAGACGGGTGCCGCCGCCGTCGGGCCCCGGATAGGTCGCGAGCAATTTGGGAAACCCCATGCGCGCCGAGGAGCCGGCCGCCAGCACGCACACAAGGACACGCGCCGCCTGACGTGCTTGATTGGGGGACGAGCCCATATCTGCCCTCTTTCTAGCGTTGACGCAAGCCGGGCCGAATCAGCCGGCCTGCCTGCATGATATCGCATCGTCGAGCATCCTATGCCATGCTCTTTCTGGCCGACATTCCCCGATTGGGGTATTCTTGCACGACACGGCAACGCTGGATGGATGCACGGGGCGTCGAGGGGGAGCAAAGGCATGGGGATGCAGGAAAACGGCAGCGTGGCGGGGCAGACGGAGGGAATTCCCTATACCCTGCTCCCCTCAAAGGTGCGCATCCCGCAGGGCACGGCGGAGGCGGTGGCCAGGAAGCGGGTGGCGGCGAAGCTCAACCGGGGCTTGGCCTGCAAGGTCACAAGCGTCGTGGCTTCGGCGGGCTACGGCAAGACCACGGCGGTCGCGTCTTGGGCCGCCTGCGCGGGCGGTGCATGTGCCGTCGCATGGTATGCCGTGGGCCCGCAGGATGTGGCGACGGGCGTGTTTTGGCGCTATGTGTGCGCGGCGCTGGGCGAGGCGGACGCCGACCTTGCCCGTAGCCTCTCCGACCTGCAGTTTCCCAACGACCCCGCCTTGCTTCCCAACGCGATCGACTGCCTCATCATCGCCGTGGGGGCCTGTTCTCGCCAAATCGCTCTCGTTCTCGACGACTTCCATACCGTGCAGGACGAGCCTGGCATCACCCAGGGCGTGCAGTATCTCCTGAAAAACCTGCCTGCCAACATGCACCTGGTCCTGACTTCGCGTCGCCCGCTGGCCCTGCCGCTCGCAAGGCTTCGCGTGGAGGGCCAGCTCGTCTCGATCGACGAGGGCGACCTGCGGTTTACGACGGGCGAGCAGGCGGAGTTCTTCTCGTGCGCCGGGGCAGATTCGGGCACGCAGGCTGCGACGCCCCTCTGCGAGCCCGAAGCCCTCGCCCGTATCGACGCGTACACGCACGGCTGGCCTGCGGGCTGCCGCCTCGTCGCCGTTCTGGGTTCGGCAGACGGCGCCGCCGGCATGGGAGGCTTGGGCGAGGGCGTGCGCGCAGGCATGAGCGACTACCTGTTTGAGGAGGTCTTTCTCGGCCTGCCTGCCGACCAGCGCGACTTCCTCATCAAGACGTCGGTCGTGGACTCGTTCTGCTCCGCGTTGGCCGCCGTCCTCACGGGCATGTCCTGCCCCCAGGCCGCAGGCATGGCCGAGGCGCTTGCCAGGGGCAACCTGTTCATCGCGCGCATCGACAAGGGCGAGTCTGAGAGCTGGTACCGCTACCACATGCTGTTCGCCGACATGCTCGCGACGCGCGCCGCCGCTCTGGCACCCGTGGAGCTTGAGACGTGCCGTCGCGCCGCGCGCGACTGGTATGCGCGCCACGGATATCTCGATCAGGCCGTCTCCATGTGCGTCGCCTTGGCAGATTGGGAGGGGTTGCGCGACCTTGTCGTGGCCAACTGGAAGGCGCTCTATATGGGCGACTCCCACCAGACGCTCGTGCGCTGGGCGTCGCAGATGCCGCAGGCGCGCGTGCTCGAGAGCCCCTTCCTCTGCGCGGTCCTTGCCATGCCCTACGCCCTCGCGGGGCAGACCGAACTGGCAAACTCCCTGATCATGCACGCGGTGGAGCGGCTCAAGCCCGACGAGGACTTCCTGTTTGCCATGTGCATGGTGCAGAAGGCGTTCCTTGCCTCGTTCAAGGCCTGCTCCTCTGACATGCGCACGTTTGCCGAGAGCGCCCTGGAGTACCTGCCGCAAGACGAGTATTACCTGCGGGGCATGATGTTCCAGGTGCTTGCCTCGTCGTACTCGGCGACCGAGCCGTTGCGCTCGCGCGCCCTGTTCCACGAGGCCTTGCAGGTGCAGGAGCCCTTCGGCAACAGGAACCTGACGTGCTCGGCCCTCGGCAACCTTGCGATGTGCTGCGCGAGCCTGGGCCTGTACGACGAGGCCACGATGCATGCCGACGCCGCGTTGGGGCTCTATAGCGAGGCCGAGCGTACCCGCAAGCCGATGCTCGCCCATGCCTGGCTTGCCCGCGCGATTGCGGAGCACCAGCTGGGCCGATTCGCGCAGGCGGGGAAAGACCTCGACGCGTATGAGCGCCTGGCCTCCCTGCAAGGGGGCACGTCTGGGATTGCGGCGCAGGCTTGTGCGCTGCGGGCGAAGGTGCGCGCCTGCGAGGGCGACATGCCCGGCGCCGAGGCCGCCTTTACGCGTGCCCTGAACATGAGCGTTTCCGGCGCGGCGCTGATGTTTCCGGGGACGGTGCTGGTCAAGCCGTGCGCGCCCGTGGTGAAAGGCCGGGTAGACGCCTTCCTCTCCTCGCGCGACGAGCATCGTGGGGCCTTGCGTGTGCTTGGGGCGATGGCATCGTACTGCCTGAAGGAGGCCGATTCGGCGATGTGCGAGGAGTTCTGTGCCTTCGCCGAGGGGGTCGACCCAGGCCAGCGGACGCTGTATATCTACGCCAACGTCGCCGCCGCCATGCTGTGCGAGCAGGCCGCTCTTACGGCGCGCGCCGACGCGTGCCTGGCCCGAGCGGCGGCGCTTGCCGCGCAGACGAGCTCCCCCATGCCTATCGCCGAGAATGTGGAGGCCTTGCGCCCCGCAGCCCAGAGGCTCCTCGCCTCCTCGCACGATGTGGGCGTCGTGGCTTGCCTGGGCATGCTGTACGAGGGGGCGGGGACGACGGGGGCTACGGCCGACCCGACGTGCGACGTCCATCTCACCGAGCGCGAGGTCGACGTCATGCGTCTCGTGGCGGCGGGGCTGTCGGTGGCACAGGCGGCCGAGCATATGGTGGTGTCGCGCGAGACGGTGAAGAAGCACCTGGCGAACATCTACGCCAAGCTGGGCGTTCATTCAAAGATGCAGGCAGTGGCGCTGCTGCGCGAGCGCGGCGTGCTGTAAGCGCGCGGGGCGGGTGCGGGCATGGGCGCAAGCGGGCGTCGGCCAGGCTCGTCCGTCCGCCCGGCGCCTGCTTGCGCCCGGAGGTCCGCCTCAGCGGCGAGTCGAGCCGGACGCGTCCCATAGGCCGTCGCAGCCCAGCCCCTGGGGAAGCGCCGCCCGGCGGTCGGCCTCGCATGCGAACACGGCGAGGTTGCGCCAAACGGGCAGGTAGTAGGGAAATTCCGGGTCATCGCGACGCTCAAGGAGCGCCTCCGCCTGTTTAGGTGCGACGCCCTGCGGATAGCTGCGCGTGCGGAAGAGGCTGAAGTAGGTCACGGCGTCTTCCAGGCTTCGCAGGGGCTGTCCGTAGTCGAGCCGCACGCGCATGCCCCGCACCCGCGCGTCGATGCGCCGGCTGCGCTCAAGCGCCCGCTCGAAGTCGTCCACGACGGGCCGGGGCTCATAGGGGTTGTGCGCGTGGATCTTGTTGATGACGAGCACGCGCCGTGCGCCCATGCGGCATGCGGCGGCATATGCGTCCTCAAACGAAGCCGACAGGCAGAAGACGGCCAGGTCGTAGGGGCTGTCCTGCGGTTTGCACATATACCGCAGCCTGCTGCGGGCCCGCCCTGCCGCGCCTCGGGGCCATGAGCGGAGGGCGTGCGCCTGTTCGCGGGCACGCGTCCAGGCGAACATGTCGGCGCAGTGAGCGTGCACGTTGCCGGCCCCTTGCTCACGTGCCCGCCGCGCCAGGTGGGCGACGGCGTCCTCGTTGCGGTCGACGGCGTCGATGTGGCCGGCATGCCCGGCAAGCGCCAGGCTCAGCTGCCCCATGCCGCACCCGGCGTCGAGCACGCGGCCGCCCTGGGGGCAGTACGAGGCGGCGATGGCGGCCAGCTCGCGAAAGTAGGGGCTCAGCCGGTCGGCGTCTTCCATGAAGCGCACGATGTCGGGCGTCCAGCAGCTCATGCGCATGGCCGGGCCTCCTCGCGGTTTTCGGCATCCCTATGGTCGTCCCCATAGGCTTCCCTATAGGAGCAGAGCCGCTCGCCTTTTGCCGCAAGCTCCTCGCGCCGTGCCGCGATGCGCCCCACCTCTGCGGCCGTGAAGCGGTCGAGCGTGCATCCGGGCAGGTCGGCCACATGCCCGAGCCTGCCGTGCAGGGCGGCCTGAATCTGAGCGAGCGCCGACAAGGCGATTTCCTCGGGCTCGCAGCCTCCTAGGAACAGCCCGATGGGCCCGTATATGCGTGCGAGGTCCTCGCGCGCAAACCCCATCGCGCGCAGCGCCTCGTGCCTGTCTGCCAGCGTCTCGGCATGGCCCAGGCAGCCGATGTATCCCGCGTCGCTGCGCAAGGCCTCCGCAAGGGCGGGCGTGTCGATCTTGGCGTCGTGCGTGAGGGCGCACACGGCGTCTTTGGGGCCTAGGCTGAGCTTGGGGAGGGCGGCCTGCGGCCAGGCCTCGACGACCTCGTCGGCGTTGTCTTGAATGCGCGACGTGCGGGTGAACGTGGTGCGCGGATCCACCACCACGCAGCGATAGCCCACCTGCCGGGCCAGCGAGCAGAGCGCCGCGGCGATGTGCACGGCTCCCACGCACACGATGCGCGGGGCGGCCCCCTCTGCCTCGCGCGCTTGCCTCATCAGCATGAGCACCTCGTCGTCGAAGGGGCGCACCTCTATCTTGAAGACGCCCCCGCACGGCACGTCGAGCCCCCAGGTCTCGGGGGACGCCTCGGTTTCCGAGGGGCTGAACATGAGCGTCTTTGCCTGCCCCGAGCCGAGCGCCTCGAGCGCGGCCTCCACGACCGCGCCCTCGATGCACCCGCCCGAGACGGAGCCCGCCACATCGCCGAGCTCGTTGACCGCCATGAGCGCGCCCGCCTCGCGCGGCCCCGTGCCGCCGGTTGCGCCCGCGACCTGCGCCAACGCAAAGCGCCTTCCCTTGCGGTACCAGCGCTCCATGCTTTCAAACGGCTCTCTCACTGCCTGCCCCTCCATCATGCGACCACCGATACCGATCTCGATGCTGCAAATGTAGGCCCGAGACCGCCCGGGCGGCATTCCCCGCCCGGGGTATCCCTGGGGGTATATGGGCGGCTTCCCCACATTCCCCCCGAGATTACCCGCCCGGGTAATGCCGTCGTGCCCACGCCCCGCGTAGATTTCTCATCGTGTTCGTATCTGCAAGAGACACGATTCAATAGGGGAGAGATGCACATGGCGCAAGAAGTAACACGCCGCGACTTCCTCACGGGGGGCGCCGCCGGCATGGCCGGCCTGGCTGCCAGCCTGGGGATCAACTCGGTCATCGGCGCGCCCGCCGAGGCGCAGGCCGAGGTGGCCACCGTCACCGACTTCGTCTACACCTGCCCGGTCTGCGGACAGAAGACCGCCGATTACGACGCGCTCAAGGCCCACTTCGAGGAAAACCACCCCGAGGCTGCCGTGCCCGAGTGCGCCACGCTCACCATCAACGGCACCGATGTGAAGGTGCAGGTGGAACCCCAGTGGACCCTGCGCGAGACGCTCCAGCGCGCCGTGGGCCTCACGGGCTGCGCCAAGGAGATGTGCGACCGGGGCGGCTGCGGCTCGTGCAGCGTGCTCATCGACGGCGTGCCCGCGCTTTCTTGCACCACGTTGGCTGTCGAGGCCCAGGGCCGCTCTATCGAGACGTCGGAGGGCATCGCCGCCACGCCCAAGTGGCGCCCGCTTGTGGAGGCTTACGCCAAGTACGACGCCGCCCAGTGCGGCTACTGCACGCCCGGCCAGTTCACCGTGGCCAAGTACATCATCGAGACCTACGGCCAGCCAACCGCCGACCAGATCCGCGAGGAGCTCTCGGGCAACATCTGCCGCTGCGGCACCTACTCGCGCCACGTCGCGGCCATCCAGGAGGCTGCCGCCGCCATCGCAGCCGGCGAAGAGCACCTGCCCGAGATCGACGACGAGACGTACCTGGCAAACATCAACGCAGCTACCGCAAAGGAGGCCTAAGCCATGGGAGCAACCTCTACCTGGGAGCTTGAGGGCGTAAACCAGGACCGCGAGGACTTCAAGGTCGTCGGCACCTGGGGCCACGCCGGCCGCCAGAGCTGGGACATGGTCTCCGGCGCCGCCAAGTACCCCACCGACCTGTGGATGGACGGCACGCTCACCGCGATGGCGCTGCGCAGCCCCTACGGCCATGCCCGCGTGAAGTCGCTCGACATCTCCGAGGCCGAGCAGATCGAGGGCGTCAAGCTCGTGCTCACCTACGAGGACGAGGAGCTGGCGAGCATGCCCAAGTATCGTCCGTCCTACTACGAGTTCGGCGGCAGCCCGCTTCTGGGCGACGAGGCCGAGTTCGAGGGCGACGAGGTGGGCGCGGTCGTCGTGGCCATCAATGAGGAGGTCTGCAAG
>CAKUKJ010000040.1 GCA_934662525.1 uncultured Coriobacteriales bacterium
GTCTTGAGGCGCCGGCCGGCATCCCTAGGGTTACACCCTAAGAGCAAACCACCCCTTTGAGGGGTGGTTTTGATTGGCTATGCTAGTGCCAAGTCGGCTTCAACGAGACTGCGCAGATAGTCAGAGCGGCTCAGTCCCAGGCTCAAGGCGCGTGCGTCTATCGCTTCGATTTTGCGGGTCGGTTCTTTGAAAGTGACGGGTTTTAGTTCCTCTCCGAACATCAACGGCCTACCGACTGCGATACTGCCGTTTGGTTTGCCGGGCAGGACGCCTTTGGCGGCTTCTTCTTCCATCTTGTTGAGCTGCGCTGAGGTAAAGCCATACTTTTCTAGAATCTGCTGCTCAGTCAACATGTTTAGCTCCTTACCATTCCCAGCTCGATGAGGACCTTCATCGTCGGCGGTTTTAATGCGTGGTAGATGAGGGTTCCCCAAGGTTTATCGATTGCAACCATCTGAATCAAGTCACCAGATTGCGTTACGCCTACGGCAACGACAACGTCTTCATTCGGAGTTTGCCTATGCTGTTTGCGCAGGAAGTTCTCCCATGCGTAGAGAATCTCCGATTCTGTCAAACCATGCTTGAGCGCATGCTCTGCAACGTCGATATCCATGGCCCTCCTTTCGTACTACGAAATTGTAGTATGGAACTATGGACGGGGCAAGTGCCGCTTGTCGTGGTATCCTGGGGCGCTACAGGGGGAAGTATTCGCTTGCGGTGCCCCTGTGGCGCCGCTTTCGCTTTCAAGGAGAGTGGCTAGAGCATGCATGAGATGGCGCTTGTCCGCAACGTGGTGGACATCGTGGTGGAGCAGGCTGAGAAGTCCGGTGCCGAGGAGGTAAAGACCGTCTACCTCACCATCGGCCAGGGCCGCGACGTGGTCATCGACTACCTCGACGGCCTGTTCAAGTTCCTGGCGCGCGGCACGGTGGCCGAGAACGCCGAGCTTGTGGTGCAGACCACGCCCATGACGGTGAAGTGCAACCAGTGCGGCTTCATCTTCCCCATCAACGTCTTCAAGCAGGAGACCTGGGTGTGCCCCTCCTGCAAGGCCGAGAAGGACTACAAGCTCAACTCGGGCATGGAGTTCATGATCAACCGCATCGAGGTCAAGGGGCATACGTCGCAGCAGGCCGAGACGTCCGACGCCCCTGCGGCCGAGAAGGAAGCCGCTGCGGCTGCAACTGAATAGGGCGCCGCAGTTCGAGCCGAGGTGCCGTTTGCAGCAAGCCCGGGTTGCGAGCCTGGGCTTGCTGCGCTCCCGGCAAGGTTCGATTTAACCAGGCCTGCCCGCCCCCGTTGGGGCAGGCAGGCTTTTTCATGACGTGCGGGTCGCTACAGCCTCGCGTAGCACTTGCGAATGTGCTCGTGGAGGGGCTGCACGTCGGCGCGGGAGAAACGGTAGCGCACCTCTTGGGGCTTGCCGGGGCAGGCGGGGTCGGGCTGCTCCACGCGCACGAAGGCGAGCTCCACCTCGTCGAATCCCTGCGAGAGCGCGACGTAGGCGTAGCAGCGCGCCTGAAGGTCGTGCTTGGCCTGGAGCTCCTCGGCGGTCTCGACGGCGAGTCCGCCCGTCTTGTAGTCCACGATGAAGGCGCGGCGGGGCTTGCCTTGGGGTGCGAGGCCGTTGTGGCACAGCAGGTCCATGGCGCCTTCGAGGTGAATGGGCTCGCCTTGGGTGCCCTGCAGCGCTGCATAGAAGGGCGCCTCGGGCACAAGCGTGCGGAACGAGGCAGCTTCTTGGGCGGCGTCGCTGGCGAGCCAGAGGGTGCAGGCCGCTTTGAGCGAGCTCAGCTCGTCTGCGGGCACATCCCAGGCGGCGAGGCAGGCGCGCAGACGCTCGTCGGCGGGCAGGGCAAACGCCGTCGCGCTCCCCTCCGCGCCTTGCGCCTTGCGCCAGGCGAGGTCTTCGGCCATGGCCTGGCAGGCTTGATGCAGGGCGCTGCCGAAGGCTGTGGCGCTGGCATGGTGGGGCGGGACGGCGGCAGCGGGCATGGCCTGGCGCGCGGAGGCTGCGCACTCTGCGCCCTGTCGGCCGCCCCCTGTGCCGGGCAGCCCTGCCGGGCCGTTCTCGGTGAGGTCTGCAACGGCGACGCCCTCGATGCCTGCGATGTCCTGCCGGTCCTCCTCGGCTGCCGCTTTGTCATGCGCGGCGAGCGCCGAGTAGGAAAACGTCGCCGCGCGCCTGGGGTTGTACGGCAGACGCGCGGGGGCCAAGTCGCTGAGGAACTCGCCCGGCATCGGCGCCTCGGGCACGAGGCAGGCGCCCGATTGGGCGGCTTGAGCCTGTTGAGGCGCGCCGAGGCTTGCCGTGACGCGCCGCCCGGCACCGGGTTGCGCGCAGCCGGCGCGCTCGGGGCACGGCTGCGAGTCGTCGGCGCTTTGCTCGGCCTGTTCTTGCTCTTCTGCCACGACGTTGCCGTCGGCGTCGAGCACAAGCTTGGCGTAGGTCACGATAGCTGGCGTCGTACCCCCGTAGTCGATGCCCTCGGGCGCGCTGCGCCATGCGCCGTCTTCCCCAAACAGGCAGCTGCGCAGGTCGTTGATGCAATCGAGTCTGTTGAGCTGCCGGGCCGTGTCCGCAAAGTTCACGGCGACGACGAGGGCCTCGCGGGGCCGCGTCGCGCCGACGTAGAACTTGCGGCGCTGCTCGGCAAGCTCCTCGGCGTCGTGGTAGGCCTTGATGGAATCATGGCGCCTGCCTGCGGTGGCGTTCTCGCTGGCGAGAGGCTGCGGCTCCTCGAGCTGCCCCGATTCCGCAAGGCGGGCAACCATGGCCTCGGTCAGCTCGGGGGCGGCTTTGACATCGGGCTTGGACTCCTTGGGCATGAGCGAGACGTAGAGGCGCCCCATGGCGCATTCGAGGCTGAGATGGTTGCTCCGCCCACCGGCCGACCCGTTGAAGTCGGCCAGCGCGACGATGGGGTATTCCAGGCCCTTCGAGCTGTGGATGGTGAGGATGCGAACGGCGTCCTGCTCGTCGGTGTTGAGCGAGCCCGGCCGCTCGGTGATGCACCCGTCGATCATGCGCTCGTAGGTGTCGCAGACCTCGGCGGGGCCTGCCAGGGGGTCGTCGTGCTCGATGCCCTCCACCATGCGAAGCGCCTTGAAGAAGTTGGCAGCCTGCGCCATGCCTTGCGGCCCCTGGGCCTGCAGGCGCGCCAAATAGCCCGACTCGACGGCGACCTCGTTGAGCGCGACGCTCAGCCCCCGGGAGCCCGCGACGGTCGTGCCGTGGCGCAGGGCGGCAACGGCCAGCGCGACCCGTGCGGACGGGTGGGCGGCAGGTTCGGGCCGTGCGCCCGCCTCGTCCGGGCTGGCTGGCCGCGAGGCGCCTTCCCACATGCCGTGCCGGTCCGTGTGGGCGTTCGTGCAGCCGACGATTCCTTGCCAGAAGTCGCGCCGCCTGCCTTCGGGCGAGGTCGCCAGCGCAACGAGCTCGTCTGTCCCAAGCCCAAACATCTCGCCGGACAGCACGGCGCCCATTGCCTCATTGTCCAGCGGGTTTGCCAAGACGGCGCATAGGCTGGCAACGAGCAGCGCCTCGGGGGTGTCTTTGAAGCCCGAGCCGCCCGTGATGGTGCAGGGGGCGCCGTGCCGCCGCAGGGCCTGGGCGTAGACCTCGGCGTTTGTCATGCGGCCAAGCAGGATGACCATGTCGGCCCAGCGGCAGTTGGCCGAAGCGGTCTCATGGAGGGCGCAGAAGCGCAGGGCTATGCTCTCGGCCTCGTAGGCGACCCGGTCGTCGCCCGTCGCGTTCTTGGTGCCCCTCCCGCTGCCCGACGAGGTTGCGAGAACCTCGATGCGCGGCGCCTCGGGAAACGCGTTGCGGGGGGCCTCGGCGTGTCTCTCGTCGAAGCCGAGCTTGATGAACTCGTCGTCCCCGAACACGCGCTCCTGGCTGAACAGCCTGTTCACGAAGCGAATGATGTCGCCGTGCGAGCGGAAGTTGCGGTCCAGCTCGCACACGAGGGCGCCCGAGCCCTGCATCTCGCGCATGTGCCGCTTGTGCACGAGGTAGGTGCCCACGTCGGCCCCTCGGAAGCGATAGATGCTCTGTTGGGTGTCGCCCACGGTGCACAGCCGTCGGTCGCCGTCGGTGAGATGCGAGATGAGGGCGATCTGCAGCTCGCTCGTGTCTTGGAACTCGTCGACCATGATGAGGCGGAAGCGGTCGCGGAAGCGCCCCTCCACCTCGGGGACGAGCTCGAAGGCGTCGAGCGTCTTGTTGATGAGGTCGTCTTGGTCGAGGACGCCCATGGCGGCCTTCTTCTGCTCGTAGAGGCCGCAGACCGCGCGGGCCAGGTCGAGAAGGGCGGCGCGCGCAGGTTGGGCCAGGCCCATCTCGCACTCCCTGCGCAGCTGGATTATCGTTTGCCGGAATGCGGCGACGGCACAGGCAAAGGGCTCCTGCTTGCCCCGGTAGAGGTCGGTCGGGATGTTGCAGATTGCCTGGTAGACGTCTCTGTACGACGGGTCGTCCTTGGCCGAGAGCCCCTCGAACGTGCGCCAGCCCCACTCGCCCTCGGCCATGTCGCGTATCTTGGGCGCGATGGTGCCCTGCTTGCCCTTTGAGTTGATGTCTTGGCGCGCCACGGCGTCCACCGCGACGATCGCCTCGTACATCTCCTGGGCGATGTCGCGGGCGGGCATGACGGGGGCCACGGCGACGGAGTCGAGCCCCGCGCGCACGTTCGCGGCTTTGCCGAGCAGGTCGAGCACCATCTTGTGCGCCTCGTCCTTGTCGTACTCGTCGAAGAACGCGTCGAACTGGCCCCGCGAGGCCCGGATGGCCTCGTCGATGCAGCCTGCGAGCATCCTTTCTTTTGTGAGGCCGTCTATCAGCCCAAACGCGGGGTCTAGGCCCAGCTCGAGGGCGTTTTCGTGCAGGACGCGCGAGCACATGCCGTGGATGGTGGAGATCCAGCAGGCGTCCACCTTGAGGGCCTGCTCGGCCATGCCTTCCTCGCGCAGCTTGTTGCGCACGCGGCTTTTGATCTCGGCCGCCGCCGCCTCGGTGAAGGTGATGGCAAGCACCTGGTCGATGTCGGTGACGCCGGAAAGCTCGGGGTTGAGCAGGGCGTAGGCGATGCGCTGCGTCAGCATGAACGTCTTGCCCGAGCCGGCCCCTGCGCTTACGAGCAAGGGCCCGTCGACATGCTCGACGCAGGCGCGCTGCTGGGGGGTGAGCGTGCTCAGGTCCATGGCTACCTCTCCTCCTTGGGACAGCCGCCGGCAAGCGGGCAGTGGCTGCACGAGTTTTTGCCGAAACGCGGGCGGGCTGCGACGCGGCCCTCGCGCAGCGGGGCGACCGCCTCTCTCACGGCCTGCTCCACGCGTGCGATGACGATCTCGACGCCTGGCGTGCCGTCGGGCCCGTCGAGGGGCACGCACCTCTTGCGCTGCAGGTACGCGGCCTTGTCGTCGCCGACAAGGCCCACTCGGCGCATGTCGAGGAAGCCCGCGCACTCGGGCTTCTTGTAGGAGACGTACAGCCCGCCGGCAAGGCCGAGCGAGGGCTCGGTCTGCCGCAGGGCCGCCATGTACATGAGAATCTGCGAGTGCTGGGGGAGCGGGTCGAGCGTCGCGGGGTCGTCGTCCGCGTCGCCCCTGCGCGTCGTCGGCAGCACGGGGCAGTGTCCGGCCTGCAGGCCGCCCTTGTAGTCCACGACCAGCGCGGCCGGCCTGTCCTCGTTGACGTCGATGCGGTCGATGAAGCCGTGGACGCGCACACCGGCGAACTCGACGGGGGCTTGCCCGGCGCCGCCGAACTCGACCTCGGTTCTCGCAGGCACGAACCCCTCGGGCATATACTGCTCGCGCTCAAGGCATTTGACGAGGTCGTTGCGGTAGCCGCGCATCCGTGCGCGCTCAAGCTCGGTGATGGGGACGAGGGGTCGCTCGGCCTGCGGCTGTGCCTCGCAGGCGTACCGGAAGCTCTCGTCGAACACGCCCTCCCAGAGCGTGCGAGGGGTGTCGGCCGTGATGCGCGCGATGCCCGTGCGCTGCCCTAGCAGGTCGTGGAAGCGCTCGAGCACCAGGTGGCAGAACGTGCCGCGCGAGCGGGGGGCGCCGAAGGGGACGTCGAGCCCGTCGGAGGGCAGCTTGCGCTCGTGGAGCCAGCGCATCGGGCAGTTGACGAGTGCCTCCAGGCTGCTGGGCGACCAGGCGGCGTCGGGCTTGGCGAGCAGCCCGGCAAGTGCGGGGTCGGCGAGCTCGAAGGCGGCGGGCTTGCAGGGCACGAGGGCGGGTGCGTAGGTCACGGGGCTTGCGAGCTGGGCGAACCCTTCCTCGCCCATGCCCATGGAGGGGATGGTGCCCGAGGCGGGCAGGCCGGTCGCACGGTCGAGGTCGTCCAGGCTCGAGGGGTCCTCGCGGTAGCAGTCCACGAGCTCCTCAAGCAGCGCGCAGGGCCGCAGGGGCTTTGCCTCCTCGTCGGCCAGAACGCGCTCGACCACCACGACGCCGCCGGTTGCCTCGATGGCGGTGCGGAACGTGCGGCGCAGCTGGGCGATCTGCCCGGCGCCGCCAGAAAGGCCGAGGGCCTGCCAGAGCGCCGACCGCATGTCGACGCGCTCGCGCAGGGGGTAGGCGTCGGCCGTGAGGTCGCACAGGACGGAGGCGCGCGGCTCAAGCGCGTCCATCTCTCCGGGCTCAACGACGCGCACGGCGTTGGGGCTCGCCTGCAGCGCGCGCGCCTGCATCTGCGCGCCGATGTCGCTGGAGGGCACGCTGACCCACCCCTGGGGGGTCGAAAGCGCGCCGAGCAGCCATTCGAGCACGTCTGAGTCGGGGTCGGCTCCCATGAGCGAGCGCCACTCCTCGACGCCGCGGGCGATGCCCGCGATGCAGGCGCGCTCAAAGGCGTCGTCGGGAGACGTCGTCTGCGGCGCTCGCGACGCAAGCGTGCCGAGAACCCAGGCAAGGTCCTTGGGCGCATCCGGGAGGGCGTTGCCGCAAGGCTCGCCCGCCCCCGCCGAGCCTGCGCCCTCGCGTGCGCGCTCGTCTTGGATGATGAGCTGTTCGGCCAGGTCGCGCACGTAGTCTCGTGCGCCTGTCATGCGGTTGCGCCGCCAGGTGCGGTCGAGCTTGAACGCCGCGCCTGCGGGCACGCGCATGTAGGGGTTGCGCGTGAGGTCGCTTGCCAGGGAGCGCAGGTCGGGCGCGGGCGCGTCGCCATGGCCCTGCGCCGCCTCCAAAAGACGCGCCCATGCCAGGGCAAACGAGCCGGCATGGCTGCGCGAGGCCTTCTCGGCGCCGCTCACGGCAAGGGATATGCCGCGCGGGGCGTGCTCGGAAAGGGGGCCCGCGAGGGCCTGCGCCAGTTCCAGCGGGCGGCGCGTCACGACCGCGATGTCGCGCGGCGCGATGCCGTCCTCCTCCACGAGCCTGCCTATCTGGCGGGCGATCAGCTCGCCTTCGGCGTAGCGGCCGGCAGGCAGGCATGCGCGCAGGGCGCCGGTGGCCGAGACGGGCTGTGCCGCCCCATCGCCGAACAGGGTGTCGGTCAACGCCGCAAGCTCGGGGGAACGGGCGGCGTGCGCATCGGCCTGTGCGGCCCTCCCCGCCCATGCCGACTGCTCAAGGAGCCCCGCGGCCCCGGTATGTGCGACCGTGACGCCAAGGGCGCTTGCGGCCTCCTCGATTTGCCGCGCGACCTGCCGCTCTGCCTCGAACGCCGCGTTTGTTCCCAGGCAGCCCACAAGCGTCGCGCCCGCATGCTTGCAGGCTTGCCCCGCAAGCGCGATGGACGCGCCCTCAAGATTCCAGCACCCGTCGATGACGAGATGCTGCCATCCTGCCTCGGGCATGCGCCCCGCCAGCTCGCGCATGGCGCTGCCGGGCTCGATGAGGCCCCGCGCCCGCACAAGCTCGAAGTAGCCCTTGCACGCATCCATGAGCTCGCGCTGCGCGGGGGTGAGCCCGGCGCGCTTGTCGTCGCCCTCGTCGTCCGCTTCCGGCGCCTCGAACGCGTCCAACCCCGCGCCTGCCTGCACGATGGCGCTCAGGCTGCCCACCATGCCGGCCGAGCGCAGCGACGGGCACCGCCAGTCTCCCTGGTCAAGCACCCTTTTCACAAGCAGCTTCCTCTGGAGGCCGCCGAGGGGCGCCCGGCCGTCGCCATACAGCGCCCAGCGCCCGGCGGCCCAGTCCTCCAGCGTGGCGACCTCCACGCCTGGCAGGCCCGCGCCCGCATCTGCCAGGCGCCTCTTCACCGAGAGCGCGACGTCTGCGGTGGGCACAATCCATGCGACGCGCTTGCCGTCGGCGAGCAGCTCGCGCACGGCGGCATACGCGCACGCCGCCCTCTCGCTGCGGTTGCGCGCGTCTACGACCCTGAGTTCACCCGGCATGGCGGCTCCCTTCCCGTTTACAGTCGCACCCAGTATCTCACCTGCCCCGGACAGAAACCCCCTCGTGCCTGCCCTGCCGCACAAACACAAACCGCCAAGCCGCCTCGCCCCCAAAACAAGACGAGGGCCCCTTGCGGAGCCCCCGTCTGCATCGTGCCGGGCAAGCCAGGCTATGCCACGCCCCTCGCTACTCCTGCACCTTGAGCGCCAGCGCCAGCGGGATGCGCCGGATGGCCCGCAGGTGCACCCATGCGACCACCAGGTAGGTCGCCACGCCCACGGCCAGGTCTATCCCGATGGCCTCAGGCGGGATGTACAGCACGATATTGCCTGCATAGCTCGCCAACACCGCCTTCATAAGCGCCGTGATGGCCGCGATGATGATCGGCAGGCTTGCCACAAGCGACACCACGACGGTCACGGTGATGCTGCGCACGTAAAGCGCCGAGATCTCGCGGTCGCGGTAGCCGAACACCTTCATGTAGCTGATGGAGCGGCCCGCCCGGTCGATGACGGTCTTCGTGAGCAGGTACATGAGCACAAAGTAGATGACGACGGCCACAAAGAGCAGCATCTGCATCATGTCGCCCATGGAGTCGGTCATCTGGTCGGCAATCGCCTGCATGCTGTCGGGCGTGACCTCGCTGGCCACATAGCGCGCGTTGAAGTTGAGCGGCTCGTTGGACACATAGCCGTTGAAATACGTGTCGGCGTTCCCGAGCAGCGCGTTGAAGTCGTCGATCGACATGTAGACGGCCATCGTCGTCTCGTTGCCCCAGGTGCCCGAAACCTCCAGCTCGTAGGTCTTGCCGCGGTACTTGTCGATGAGCTCCATGGTGTCGCCCACCGCAAGGCCGCACTTCTCGGCGATGCCGGGCGTGATGACGAGCCTGCCTGCGCCCACGTCGAGCCCCTGCCAATAGGTGGAGCCGTCCACGACGCCATAGAGCGTGATCTCCTCGTTGGAGGCGTCGTGGGCACGCGGCGTCTCAAGCGAGTAGGCGGCGAAGCGCTCCGCCTGGGCAATCGCCTCGTCGGAGTTCTCGGCCGTGTTCACGTACACCGCGTCGTCGCCCTCGTAGGCTTTTGCCTTGGCCGCGAGCTTGAGCAGCGAAAGCGCGCCGAACGAGTCGCGGTCGCCGAAAAGGTACTCCTCTATCTGGGAGAACGTCTCGCGTTCCTCCTGGGTGGCGTCGATTTTGAGCGGCGTCTTCAAGATGTACTGATGCTGCGCGACCATGTCCTCGCCCAGCATGTCGGCGTACTTGTTCATCGTGGGCAGCACGGAGAGGCCGAAGAGCAAAAGCAGGCTTGCCAGCGACATGCCGAAGAAGAGCACCACGTAGTTGGGGAGGTTGCGCATGAAAAGGCGCAGGCGGAAGCGCGAGTTGAACGGCAGGCCCGCCGGCAGGCGCAGGTTGCGGCGGCTGCGCTTGCGGGCGGCCTCGTGGCGCAGGAACTGCAGCGGCGTGGCCGACATGTGGCGAAGCAGGCCCACGAGCGTGATGCCCACAAGCAACACGAACGGCACGACCGTCGTCAGCGCAAACGTGCTCCAGTCCCATACGGGCGCAAAGGGCGGGAAGTTGTAGGAGTTGTAATAGAGGTCCTTCATCGCATAGACGACGGCTCCGTAGCCCAAGACGTTGCCGGCCACGCATGCCGCCAGCCCCACGCGCGTGGGCATCGCGAGGTAGTGGCGCACGATCTCGCCGCGCGTGTAGCCCATCGCCATGAGCGTGCCGATGGCGGCGCTCTCCGCCTCGATGGTGGACCCGGTGAGCACCACGAAGACGAACGCCATGATGACGACGATGATGAAGAACATCGCCTCCCACATCGTCGAGTCGCCCTCGGTGTCGTTCAGCGCATAGTTGATGCCCTGGTTGGAGTCGGCGTCGACGAAGTCGGTGACCACCGTGTCGTGCTCGCCGGCCGCGCTCATCATGTCGGTTTCCAGCTCGGTGCGCTCCGGCAGGGCCATGGTGCGGTCGTGCAGCACAAACGCATAGGTGTAGCTGGGAGAATAGTTGTCGGTGTCGGCCATGAGCGCGTCGAATTCGGCAGGCGCCACCTCGGCTTGCCCAAAGCTCAGCGCGTTGATGGTGAAGTCGGAGTTGCTTTTGAACGAGGCACAGTAGTCGGGCAGCGTCATGATGCCGCATATGGTGTAGGTGCGCCCCTGCAGCTCGACCTGGTCGCCCACGTCCAGGCCCGCGTTGGAGGCGAAGACGCGGTCGAGCGCGACCTGCCCCGCCTCGGTGGGCGCGGCGCCCGCGACGTAGGAGGCCACATCCACCTGGTCGCGCGTTTGATACACGCGCACGGTCGCATCGAGGTCGCCCCCGTCGGCGGCGGCCCCGGGAATGCGGGCTGCCATGTCGAAGCTGAAGAGCTCGTACACGTCGGCCCCGAGGTCCTCGATCGCGGCGATCGCCTCGTCGGTGCCCTCGAAGTTCGTGGTGAAGCGGCCGTCTTCCACCGTGTAGTCGCTGCGGAAGGTGCCCATGATGCTCTGGATCGACGACGCGGCGACGAGGAAGCCCGACACCAGGGCGCACGACAGTGCCATGAGCAGGAAAATCCCCAGGTATTTGCCCAGATTGTGCTTGAGTTCGCGCGGAAGGCGCTTTGCGAGCGGAGACATGGCGGCCTACCAGGTGAGGTCGGCCGCGCGCATGCGGGAGGCATTGAGCTCGTCGGCGGCGAGGCGGCCGTCGTGCAGGCGCAGCACGCGATGGGCCATATGGCGGATGGCGTCGTTGTGGGTGACGATGACGACCGTGCAGCCGTACCGTTCGTTCACGTCCTCGATGAGCTGGAGGATCTCCTTGCTTGTTGCGTAGTCGAGGGCGCCGGTGGGCTCGTCGCACAGAAGCAGCCCCGGGTTCTTCACGAGGGCGCGGCCGATGGCGCAGCGCTGCTGCTGGCCGCCGGAGACCTGGTTGGGAAACTTGTCGCGCTGCTCCCACAGGCCCAGCGAGCGCAGCAGGTCGTCGATGGGCAGCGGGTTTGCGCTCAGGTGCTGCGTGACCTCGATGTTCTCGCGCACGGTGAGGTCGGCCACGAGGTTGTAGAACTGAAAGACAAAGCCCAGCTCGCGGCGGCGG
>CAKUKJ010000041.1 GCA_934662525.1 uncultured Coriobacteriales bacterium
AGCGCGGGGCGGGAGCAGGTCGTAGACAGGAACTGGAAGGTTTGCTCGCAGAACGTGGCTCCCGGCAAGACCATCAAGGCCGACATCACCTGCGAGGCCGTCGACGACCTGGGCCTCGAGGCCGGCAAGCCCGCCGTCGCCATCGTGAAGGCAACCAACGTCATGTTCGCCGAGGCCGGCCAGCACCTGCAGATCTCTGCCCGCAACCAGTTCTGCGGCGAGGTCACCAAGGTCGTCAAGGGCGCCGTCAACGGCCATGTGACCATCGCCACCGAGTACGGCCTCACCGTCTCGGGCTCCATCACCAACGCCGCCATCGACGAGCTCGGCCTCGAGGTCGGCAAGCCCGCCGTCGCCTTCGTGAAGAGCACCGACGTGCTCGTGGCTGTCGAGGCGTAAGGCTAGAGCCCCCTCGCGCTACCCAAACAGGCAGCATCGCACACGAAGCCCCCGCGCCCGCCCTGCAACCGGCAGGCAAGCACGGGGGCTTTTGCGTTAGATGTGAAGGCCAGTCCACCACACCGGCCCATCTACAGCAATCTAGTCGAACATCTCTTTAAGACCGATGAGCTTGATATCCTCTCGCTGCTCGACGTCCTCAAAACCAGACCGGGAGAAAAACCCATAGAGGCGGCAGTTGAGCCCTGTCGCCCTCACTTGGGTAATTTCCTCGTCAACCATTGTCTGCGTTATGGGGGCCTTTCGGAACTTCGCCTCATAGAAAGCGTACCCCTCGGGGTCTTCCGTTACAACATCGAACTCGCCGTTCGTCTTGTGCACGGGGTCATCGTACCAATACCGACCGATGAGGTTGAACGGCGGATTGATGTTGCCGGCACGGTTTTGGCGTACAAGGTACTGGCGGCACACTTCCTCAAAAGCATGGGGCACATATCTATTCTCAAAATCGTCGGCCACAAACCGGTCATAAAAGTCATCCGGGTCTAGCACGCTTCGCTGCGAGGCATAGCGAAAGACATAGCGGTAGTAGAACAGAGAGAGGTTGTCGCAGATGACGTAGGAAGCCTTTTTCCTGTTCTGCATGTCGTTTATAGGGGCCTGTTTGCTCACAAGCTGCATGTTGCACAACTTGCCCAGCACTGTGACAAGCGTAGCCGGGCTTGAGATATGCGACTGGTCGAAGATGTCCTTGTAACGGGAATGGCCGTCCGCCAGAGTAAAGAACACGTCGTTCGCATTCGCAATCTTTGAAATCTCCGACATGAGGAACGCCGATACCTCATCCTCGAGCCGAGCATCGGGGCAAAGCAACAGCTCAATGAGATTCTCACGCACCGTCAAACCTTGGTCTATCAGACGGTTGTAGTAGGGAATGCCGCCAAAGACGCTATACAGTCGGACTTTGTCCTCATGAGAAAACTCGGGGTAGAACTCAGAGGAATCGAGGTAATCCATGGGTTTGACATTGATTTTGAGGGGCGGATTAGCATTCTGAGTGCAACACCGTCTTTTACACAACCGACACCGTTGCCCTTGGAATGCTAATCCGCCGATGCAAATGAAGTCGTCCAGATAATGGCGGCGCGGCATTCAGGACCTTTGTTGCCAGGCAGATAGAACGCCAAACCCGAAAGTCAAACATCGCCAAAGTCGAAAGTAAAATTACGCCAAACCCGAAAGTCAAATATCGCCAAAGTCGAAAGTGCTAATATTGTCGCAGTTGAAAGGGGTGGATATGACTTATATACCGCGAGTTATTGATGGAGAATTGAAACAATGCCTCAGCCGCATGGGAGCCGTGCTTGTGCGAGGGCCAAAGTGGTGCGGGAAAACATCGACCTGTGAGCAACTTGCCGCAAGCTCACTTAAGATGCGCGACCCCGACACATATGCATCCAACATGGAGGCGGCATCTATTCAACCCTCGCTGCTGCTGCGTGGGGACAAACCCCGCCTCATCGACGAGTGGCAGGTTGCTCCCGTGCTCTGGGATGCCGTCATCAACGCGATTGACACGACGGGGGGTAAGCCAGCACAGTTCCTTTTGACCGGCTCAGCGACGCCGCCCGACTTCGACAAGGACGAAGCTCCGAAACATACCGGGACCGGACGTATCGCACGTGTCGAAATGGACCCCATGTCGCTTGAAGAGTCTGGGCGCTCAAGCTGCGAGGTACATCTGTCAGACCTTTTCGGGGGCGCACGGACAGTTGAGGGCGTCTCCAACATCAGCGTTGAGGATTACGCGAAACTCATTTGCGCCGGTGGGTGGCCGGCACCCATCGCACAAGGAACTCTCGACACGGGCGTGGCGTCCGATTACATCACCTCACTTTGTGAATCGGACATATCCGAAGCAAGCGGCACCGTGCTCGACCCCGACCGAGCTCGGGCCCTTTTGCGCTCCATATCCCGCAGCAGCGCCCAAGAAGCGTCGATTTCCACGCTCCTCGCCGACGTCAGGAACGTTGGCGTCGGCATGAGCGAACCGACCCTACGCGTCTATCTAACCGCTTTGAGAAGACTCTTTGTCATCGAGGAAGCCAAGGCATGGGCGCCCACCCTTAGGTCGAAGACTCCTCTACGAGCCGCTGCCGTTTGGCACCTTTGCGACCCATCGCTGGCAGCCGCGTCGCTCGAAACAAATCCCGACGGCCTCCTCAACGATCTCAATACAATGGGATATCTTTTCGAGTCGCTTTGCGTGCGCGACCTACGCGTGTATGCTCGCACCATGGGTGGGGGCATCTACCACTATCGCGACAAAGGAGGACTCGAGGCCGACATCATCGTGCGATTGCAGGATGGGCGCTGGGGCGGCATCGAGGTCAAGCTTGGTGGAGAGGCACGAATCAACGAGGGCGCGTCGAACCTGCTGGCGCTTGCTGCCAAGGTTGATGAGCAAAAGACCGGGCAACCGGCGTTTCTTTCCGTAGTGACAGGCGGACGCTACGCCTATACGCGCCCCGACGGCGTGCATGTCATTCCGTTGGGATGCATGGCGCATTAACGAGAGCGCCGATTTACCGGAAGTGACACCCCCTTACATCCCTGCCACCTCGGCGTCCACGAGGACCATGAGCTCCTCGCGGGAGTGGACATCGAGCTTGACGTAGACGTTGTGGGTGTGGGTGCGCACGGTGTTCACCTTGACGCCCATGGCCTGGGCGATGCGATCCGAGCCGTAGCCCATGGCCAGGTAGCGCAGCACGTCGGCCTCGCGGGCAGAAAGCGCATGGCGCTCCGAAAGGGCCTCCACGGCCTGGCTGAACTTGCCCTTGCGCTCCGATTTCGGCTGTCCTGGGTCGGCGTCTCGGCCGACGGTCTGCTCCACGCGCTGGTCTATCTCAAGCAAGTCTTCCAACGACAGCTCGTCCTCGCTCAGAGGCGAGAAGAGCCGTTCGTAATCCTTGCCCGAGAACAGCGCGAGCCACAGGATGATGACGGCACCGGCAAGCACGGTGCAGACGACGGCCTGGACAGACAGCGCCTCGATGGCGGGCATCGCCACGATACCGAGTGCCCAACCCACCGCGCAGCCCAACATGAAGAGCCCCCGCCCGAAGCCGAACACCGTGAACGGCGAGATGTGCTTCTGGAACACGATGAAGGCGAGCAGGCACCACATGAAGAACTCGAAGATGCTGCTGGCAAAGTACACGAGCACGCTGAGGCCGTTGGTTGTGCCGCCCAGGGCGGCCGAGCAAGCCATGACCACGGCGGCGAGCACCGCCGCAAGCGAGCACACGCGCCCAAGGTCGAGGTCCTGGGCGCGCGAGCGCACCGTCCAGACAATCACGACAAGCGCCATCGCGACACGCAGCAGTTGCAGGGAGTTGCTGCCCTCCACCGTGTTGGCCAGCACGCTCACCGTTACCATCGACGAGCGTATGAACGTGGTGATGAGGGCCAGGGCAAAGGCAAAGGCCGCAAAGCGCCAAAACGTAGGCGGGAGCTCGGCCGTGTTTGCCGGATAGGCGCGGACGGCCTCGTCAAAAAGCGACTCGCGCGAGGGCTTGATGCAGGCGAGCCATGCGGCGAGCACGGGCAGGAGCGCAAACGCCAGGATATGGACGAGCGAGGGGCCGTGCTCGATAGGCGCCCATGAGGGGCTGGCAAGCACGACGAAGTAGATGAACGACGCCACAAACTGCGACAATGACATCGTGATGAGGGCACGGCGCGGTGGGAGGCCACCGTAGAGCGTCGCGCAGCGCAAGCCGATGCCCGCCGTGCCTATGCCCGTCATGAGGGCGCCGACCGCAAATATGGGCGTTGCCGACGCGACCACCGAGCCCAGCCAGTAGGGGCCCGCCACGATGATGAGCAGCGACCCCAAGCCTGCGGCAAGGCCGAAGCCCATGACCGCCCGGTTGCTCACGTCGCCTTTGCCGGGGTGGCGGCGCGCATAAAGCGGCGTCACAAGAAACACCAGCGCAAACGCCATGGTTGAAATGACAAAGAGCAGCGACAGATAGAAGCCGTTGACCTCGTTGTCTGAAAGCCACAGCGAGCCTGAGTAGGTGAGCGACGACCATGCGCTCCACGCGCCGAACGCCATGAAAGGAAGCGCCGGCCAGCGCGCGGCCAGCTCCTCGCCCATCCCCCGCCTCGTCTCAGAAGCGCCCGTCTGTCCCATGTCAACCCTCTCCCCTTGGTCTCACGCACACGATTGTACGCGAAACGGGGTTTGGGGGACGGCGGAAGTTATTCTGCTTTTTCGGGCTTGTCCTGCGCCCGCATCTGGCCCTCCTGCGCGGCCTGCGCCGCAGCGGCAAGCTCGGCCACCTCGTCGGCCATGTCGGCCAAGGTCTCGCGGTCGAGCGTGAAGAAGCCGCGGGCCAGCTTCAGGACCCCCTTGTAGAAGCGCGTCTTGATGAGCAGAAGCGCCCGCTCCATGAGCTGGTCGTACCAGGAGAGGATGTTCGCGTCGAGGAAGTCGGCGGAGGCCTTCACGTCATGGGCGGCCTTGTCGTAGTCGCCGGCCTGCAGGGCCGCAAGCGTGCGACGGCTCATGATGGCCATGAACTGGCAGAGGAACGAGACGTGGTCGTCGGGGTAATCCAGGCCCTCGCGCTTCTTGATGGCCTCGGCCTTGAAGGCGCGGTACACCTCGCGGAAGCCCTCCTGGTACATGAGGCCGTCCTCGCTCGTGAAGACGGACTTGTACGGCACGGCGGTCTTGCCCTCGTACACCTTGACGCCCGTGAACGCGCCCGTGAAGTCCACGGCCATCTCGTCGCGCGTGCCGGTGTTGCGCTTGCGCAGGTAGCGCGTGATGTCGTTGACGCCGGCGGCGAAGTCGTCGTTGAGCTCGGCGTAGGCGGAGAAGTCCTGGTTTGCCATGGCCTCCACCTGCTCGTTTGTGAGCGGCATCCAAAAGAGGCCCGCAAGCGCCTCATAGAAGGCGGCGCGGCCCTCGAGCGCGGCGGCGACCTCGGCAGGCACGGGCACCGCAGCATGCTCGGCCTGTGCGGCGGCGTCGGCGGAAGCGACCTCGACCCGGGCATCCTGCGTCTCGGCCATCGTGTTCTCGCTCATCGTCGTTCCTTTCCGTGACGGCGCCGCACAAGCGGCAACTGCAAACATGCGGGGCGGGGCAACCCATGCGGGCCACCCCGCCCCAGCCTCGAACGGGAGCGCGTCCCCCGTTCACATCAAGTTCCGCATCCCGCTAAAAGCGGGTTCTCGTCCGCAAGGCGTCGGGAGGCGATGCGCGCGGTGCGCATCTGTGATGTACTAGATGTACGTGAGCCTCCCGACAACGCGGCGGACGAGGTTCAGCATCACACTACCGGGGACGGTAGGCGGTCTTCTCGTCCTGCCAGGGGCAGATCTTCTCCGACAGGATGTAGACGGTGCGGGGCGCCGCGCCGACCTCGTCGTTGAACTGGTGCAGCGACGCGGGGTCGGCGGCCGCAACGGCCTTGGCGGCATCGGACTCGGGGTCGTCGAGGTCGCCGAAGAAACGGGCGCCGCAGCAACAGTTGTGCACGCAAGCGGGCTTCTCGCCCTCCTTGAGCTTGGCCAGGCAGCAGTCGCACTTGTCGACGACGGAGTTCTCCTCGTCGAACCAACGCGCGTCGAAGGGGCAGGCCGTCATGCACTGCTGGCAGCCGATGCACTGCTCCTGGTCGACGACGATGATGCCGTACTCATCCTCTCGGTAGGTGGCGCCGGTGGGGCAGACCTCCAGGCAGGGGGCGTTGTCGCACTGCTGGCACTGGCGGGGGATCCAGTACTGCTGCGGGCGGGGCCACTCGCCGATGGGGCCCATGCGGTCCACGGTGCTGCGGTACACGCCCAGGGCGATGCCGTTCTCATGCTTGCAGGCGGCAATGCAGGAGTCGCAGCCCGAGCAGCGGTCCAAATCGATAACAAGGCAGTTTCTCATTAGAACACATCCTCAGTCTTAGGCTCGCTCTGGAGCGTGGGCATGAACGGCTGGAACTCCTTGGGCTCGACCCAGACGTTGGCGGGCTTGTCGCCCTTCTCCACCTTGACGGTGAAGCCGCGGTTGGTGTAGGAGCCGTAGACCTCGTTGAACGGCGCGTCGTTCTTGGTCAGCACGTTGACGTTCATCTCGCGCCAGCCGGCGGAGCGCTGCTCTGCGGGGACGGACTCGTCGAAGCACTCGGGGTTCCAGTAGCGCTCCATCCACACAACGCCCGGCGCGACGCCCTCGGTGAGCTCGGCGATGCCGGCGATCTCGCCGCGGCGGCTCGTGACCTTGACCCAGTCGCCGTCCTCGATGCCCAGGTCGGCAACGGAGCGCGGGTTGATGCGCACGTGGGGAGCGGGGTACAGCTCGCGGGAGAACGCGGCGTGGCGCATGGTGCCGTGGTGGAAGTACGGCACGCGGCCCGAGGTCAGGATGAACGGGTACTCGCCGGCCTCACCGTTGGCCTCGTCGTTGACGGGCGACTCGGCAGGCTCGATGAACTCGCAGATCGGGCTGTAGTCGTCGCAGGCCTCCTGGGGCTCGGGGTAGCAGAACGGGTAGCCGTTGCGGGCCATGCGCAGGAGCATCTGGCAGTAGACCTCGATCTTGCGGCTCTCGGTGGCGAAGCCCGAAGGCAGGCCGTCGTCGCAGAGCTGCTCATGCTGGTCGTAGTTGAAATAGTCGGGCGTGACGCAGGGCACGTAGGAGTCGATGTCAGCCTGGAGGGTATCCCAGTCGGCTGCGCCCAGGGTCTGGGCAGTGGAGTCCTTGACCTCCTGCTCGGTGGCGCTGCCCAGGTAGGCGGTGACGCCGGGAGCGAGCTCGAGGCCGCCGGGGATGGAGCCGCCCCACATCTCCTGGCACTTCTTGATGACCTGGGCGGCGGGGATGGAGTGCGACACGGTCTCGCCAATGTGGGTGCACTCGTTCTGCAGCCACTGGGTGTCGAGCTGGGTCATGTTGACCATGGGCTCCTCCAGCCACTCGCGCAGCGGGAAGACCAGGTCGGCCGCCTCGATGTGGAAGGAGGTGAGCATCGGGTACTGGCCGATGATGAAGTCGACCTCGGGGAACACGTCGTACCAAGACTTGGCGTTGCCCAGCATGGCAAGCTTGTTGCCCGACATGTCGAACCACACGCGCGGCTTGAAGGGCTCGCCGGTGGCGATGGCCTCGCGCACCGTGGGGATGTGGGAGTGGCACCAGGCGTACAAGCCCTTGTGGTACTTCATGCCGAGGCGGTCCTGGAGCAGCTTGTTGAGGGTCTTCTGGGACTCGGGCATCTGCTCGCCGAGGGCCTTGATGCGCTCCTCGTTCTCGGCGTCGGACATGCCGATGACGGCGCCCACGCCGTACATGTCGGAGAACATGCCGGAGAAACCGTTGTTGTAGGTGACCGGGCGGGTGTTGACGGTCTCACCGGTGTCGGTCATCGTGGAGAAGTAGCCGCCGCCCTTCTGCGTCATGGTGACACCAGGCTTGTTGACGCGGCCCATGATGGAGTCCAGGCCCATGCAGCCCAGCGGCACCTGGGAGGCGGACTCACTCATGTCCGCCGCGACGCCGTTGGCGATGCCGCCCCAGTTCTCGGCGTACATCTTGATGGCCTTCTCGTTGAGGTCGGCGGGCACCCAGGTGACTTCCTCGGTGTGCTCGAGCGTCCAGGGGTCGGCCTGCTCCTTGTAGATCTGGCCGGCGGTCTTGTACGTCTTGCCCTCGTAGTCGCCCTCCCAGAAGATCTCGGGATCCACGGCGGAATCCTCAGGGGCGCTGTACTCGAACGGCTGCACGGAGTCGGTCTTCAGGTCGTAGCACACATACGCCGGGGTGTTCTCAGGCGTGGTCTGCTCGAAGTCGGGGAAGAGCTCCTGGGCCTTCACGGGCAGCTTGGTGTCGGGGTCGATGAGGAAGGGCAGGTTGGTCCAGTACTTGGTGAACTGCTCGTCATAGAGCTTGTTCTCGAAGATGTAGCGGTACCAGGACAGAAGCACGCCCGTGTCGGTCTCGGGGCGCGGGGAGAGCCACACGTCGGCCTTGACGGCGTCGGGCGAGAAGTTGGGGTCGACGACGATGGTCTTGACGCCACGAGCGCGCAGGTCGGCCATGCCGCGGCCGGACTCGGCGGTCTCGGAGACGGAAGGCTGGGCGCCCCAGAGCACCACGAGCTCGGTCTTGTTGTTCTCCTCGTCGCGGAAAATCTCCTGGACGGCGTTGTCTGCGATGGACTGGTCATCGCCGCCGTAGAAGAGCTTCGACAGGGACCAACGGGGCAGGTAGCACTGGGCGCAGCCGGGCTCGAAGACGGTGGGGGAGCCAAACGCCATGGGAAGCGTCATGGCCTCCATGAACGAGTAGGAGCCGCCGCCGCCGACAGAGGCGAAGAAGGCGTAGTTGCCGTACTGGTCGATGGCGTCCTTGATGTGGGTGGCCGCAAGCTCGATGGCCTCGTCCCAGGAGATGACCTCGAAGTCGGTCGTGCCGCGCTCGCCGACGCGCTTCAGCGGGTGCAGGATACGGCGCGGGCTGTACATGGTGTGCAGCTGGTTGAGGCCCTTGATGCACAGAGAGCCCTTCGACACGGGCGCGCGGTCGTCGCCCTCAAGCTTGGTGACCACGCCGTTCTCGATGGTGGCGACGGCCGGGCACATCTGGATGCAGCCGTGGCACGAGGTGTAGACCTTCTTGACCTCGTCAGCCTCGTCGGCGTATGCCGCAGGCGCCTCGACGAGAGAACCGCTCATCTGGGTGCCGATGGCCACCGCCGCGCCGGCAAGCGCCGCTGCCTTGACAAAGCTGCGGCGTGTGACGTTGGTGTTTGCTGCCATGCTTTCCTCCCTCTCCCTTGCTTGTACGTACGTTCCTTGCTGTATACGGAAGGGTGCCTAGTCTTGGACGCCCTTCAACTCATCGAGGTAGGCGTGGCCTTCCTCGCTAAGTTGCCAACCCTGGTTCCACTCGATGGCCGCCGCGTCGTGGAGCTTGTCCAAAAAGACGCTGGGCTGCATCTGCTCGGGGTTTCCTTTGCTGTCGAGGTGCCAGAGCACGTCGCGGCCCACGAGCAGCTGGCTCACCTCGTTGTAGGTGCGCGGTTCCTCCGAGAGGAACTCCAGCAGCTCGATATAGGTGTCGCGGCGCTCGGGCACGAGGTTCAGCAGCTCGATGAGGCGCGCGCGGGGAGTGTGCTGCTCCACCACGGCCTGCCCGGCGGGGGTGGTCATGAAGGCGTACTCGGCCACGAGGTCGTCGACCTCGTCCTCGGTGAGGCCGCGCTTGCGCTCAGCATCCACCACGTCGCCCTCGTCGTCGAGCTCGAAGCGCTCAAGGCCGCCGGCGTTCTCGAGCACGGCGATGTAGTGATAGGCGTTGGTGGAGGTGTGCTCAAACCCAGGCAGGGCCATGACCATCCGCTCGATGTCGCGCAGCGGCTTGGACTCCTGGCAAAAGACGAGCGCCTTGTAGAAGAGCTCGCGCTGCAGGGGGTTACGCGTCACGGCCTCCGTGACCTTGGCGACCATGCGCCCGAACACGACCGGGTCGATGTAGCCTGCCTCGGCCTCGCTGGCCTGGATGTCGTCGAGGTCCTCCTCGGCGCGCGCGGCGTCGGTGAGGTCGGCAACAAGCTCCTCCTCGGACTCCTCGGCAGACGGCACCTCGGCCTCTGATTGGGGGGCGCCCGGCCTGGGAGCGACGCTCGTGGCCTTCACCGCGCCATGCGAGGCGTCGTAGTACACGCCGGCCTGCGCCGCCCAGCCCGCGCCTTGCGAGAGCCTCTCCACGGCGGCCTGGGCACGCTCCTCGCGGGCGGCCTCGTCGGCGGCGGCGCGCTCGGCAGCCTCCTCGGCCTCTCGGGCCTGCTTGACGGCGGCCTCGGCGGCCTCGCGCGCAGCAGCCTCCTCGGGGGTCTCGGACGCCTCTTGGGAAGTCGGCGCGTCGGCGCAGACAGCTGCGGAGGGGCCTTGCTCAGAGGCGATGGAGGCGCACGTGCGGTCGCGCTCGGCTGCCACATCCTTGTCGGCAGGCGCCCCTTCTTCGCGCACGACGTTCTCTTCCATGCTTGCTCCCCCTCTCCCGGGCACCGACCCCTTCGGCGCCATCGCGGCCGCTATGGCAGGCATTGCGCCTGCCCGGCCGCCCAAACTTCATCTCGTATGTCTCGGATTCTTGCCCCAAGAACCGTCCGAATGAAGCTCTACAGCGCACTAATGCATAGTTGTGTAGCCGCCGAACAGGCATTTTGGCAAAACGGGCCAACAAAAAGCCGCCGCCCATGCCTAGACAGGCACAGACGGCGGCGCGAGAGCGATTCCTCGTGAACGTTGGCACGAGGGTCGTTGTGGCTTTTCCTACTCCTCGGTCGCGGCGTAGAGGCCAGCGATGTAGCCGGTGGTGATGACGCGGCCCAGGCCGTGGATGCGCATGCCGCCCGACGACTCGCCGCCGCAGTACAGGCCGGGGATAACCTGGCCGAACAGGTCCATGACCTGCATCTTGCGGTTCACGCGCAGGCCGGTGGTGCAGTCATGGAAGCCGGGCGTGGACCAAGCCGCATAGAAGGGCCCCTCCTCGATCTTGTCGGTCATGCCATCCTTGCCGAAGTCCTCGTCGGTTCCCTTGTCCACGAGCTCGTTGTAGCGCTTGACGGTGGCCACGAGCGTGTCGGGGTCCATCTTGATCTGCTCGTAGTACTTGTTCACAACCTTCTCGGCCAGCTCCTCAAGCGTGTCAGCCTCGAAGAAGCGGCCGTCCTCGCGGTCGACCGTGGTGTCGCTGATCTCCCAGCCCTCGCGCTCGACGGCCTTGGCGTCGAAGATGGTCCACAGGGGGCCGCCGTAGCGGTGCAGCTCGCCGTCGGAGGGGTCCACGGTAAGAACGCTCGCAAAGGCCGCCGCATTCCAGTCGGTGGAGGAGTCGGCCTCG
>CAKUKJ010000042.1 GCA_934662525.1 uncultured Coriobacteriales bacterium
CCGCAGTGTTCTGAAGAAGTAAGCGTTTCTTGAATCAAAGCCCCGTTTTAAAAGCGGGGCTTTTCATTTAGTGCTGACTTTCGGTGTTTGGAGAAGCGACGTGATAGAAGTCCGTGAGCTTGCTTTTTGCTACAAAGGGGCCAGTCACCCTGCAATATGTGATATCAATCTCGATATTCAGGACGGCAGCTTTGTCGGCATCACAGGCGCGGCTGGTGCCGGCAAATCGACGCTGACCTATGCCCTTAACGGCATTGTTCCCCACTGCTATGCAGGTGACTTTTATGGCTCTGTACGTATAGACGGCCTTGATACCGCAGATACGCGCTTGACTGATATCTCCAGGCTTGTGGGAAGCGTCTGTCAGGATGTTGACAGCCAGATGGTGTCGTCTGTTGTTGAGGACGAGATGCTGTATGGACTGGAGAACTTCGCCATTTCTCACGATGAGATTCTGCCTCGCATCGATGACGCGTTGCGCTCGATGGGAATTGCCGACCTTCGAGACCGGTCGATTTCCAGTTTGTCAGGTGGGCAAAAGCAGAAAGTGGCAATCGCTTCCATTCTCGCGCTGCAGCCGCGTGTCCTGGTCCTGGATGAGCCCACGGCAGAGCTTGACCCTGCTAGCTCCCTGAATGTGTTCAAACTTTTGAAGGACTGCGCTCGCAAGTCGGGAACGACGGTGTTCGTCGTTGAACAGAAGATCGCTCTGCTCAGTGATTTTTGCGACATGCTCCTCATCATGGAGAACGGGCGCATCCGATTTCAAGGTACCCCGGATGAGGTGCTCGAGCATTCTGAGGAATTGCTTGCCATGGGAGTGAACTGCCCTCGGTCCACGACGCTGGTCAATCGCCTGCGTGCGCGAGGCTTGTATTGCGGCAAAGCTGTTCGCAACGTGCCCCAAGCGGTACGGGCATGCGAGGAGGCCCTGCGATGATCGAATTCGAGCGTGTCAGCGCTGCATATCCCAATCAGGCTCCAGTGGTGAGGGACGTTTCGCTTGTCATTGGGAAAGGGGAGTTCGTCGCGTTTGTGGGTACAAACGGGGCCGGCAAGTCTACGACGATGCGCCTTTGCAACGGCTTGCTTAAGCCTATACAGGGACGCGTCTTGCTTGACGGGACGCCTACGACGGCTCTCAGGACGAGCGAGATTGCGCGGCGCGTGGGTTTTTTGTTCCAAAACCCGGATAGACAGATCTGCAATTCAACGGTGAGAGATGAGCTGCTTTTTAGCTTTAAGGCACAGCAGGCCGATTTGACGCAGGCGCAGGCCTGTGTCGACCGTCTCATCGATAGGTTTGGCTTCGATGCCCAGGCCGACCCTTTCCTGCTCAACAGGGGAACTCGCCAGCTTTTGGCACTGGCCTCAGTCGTGGTGTGCGAGCCGGAAGTCCTTATTCTCGACGAGCCTACGACGGGGCTTGATCACCGGGAGTGCTTGAGGGTGATGGATTATGTACGCGAGCTCAACGAGCATAAAGGAACCACGGTGGTCATGGTTTGCCATGACATGGAAGTCGTTGCCGACTATGCCAAACGCGTCATTGTGATGACGGCCGGGCAAGTTGTGGCAGACGGACCTACATTTTCGGTCTTACGTGACCAAGGCGCTACGGCAATGGCCGATATCGTGCCCCCGCAGATCGTCGACATCTCAATGAGATTGTCGGATACGCGCCCAGAGCTGACGGGTTGCGATGTGGGCAAGGCAAACACGCTGGAAGAGATGGAACGGGCGATTGTGGAGGCTGCGGCGGCAAAGGGAGGCCAGGCATGATGACGGGCTTTCTTGAGTATGTTCCGGGTGAGAGCCTCATGCATCGGATGAACCCGGTGATAAAGCTCGCATGTGCCTTCCTTATCGCAATCGCCTGCTTTGTGACGACGAGCCCCGTGCTGCTCGCTTGCGTGCTGGTGCTCGATGTCATTCTTGCCAGGCAGTGCGGAATGCTGCCTCAGGCCATGGGGCTGGCAAAAGCGGTCGCGGCGTTCTCGATAATTTTGGCAGCCATCGCCTTGCTGTTTACCCCTGAAGGCGAGAGGCTCGTGTTCCTTCCATGGGGGTACATCGGCACACAAAGCGTTTTCAACGCTTGTATGGTGATTGCACGGCTTGTGGCGTGTGCCATCCCCCTGTTCCTGGCGTTCTATGTGACGAAGTTGACGGATTTTGCAAACTCCCTGGTTGAGAATGCTCACATGCCCTACAAGTACGCGTTTGTCTTCACGTCGTGCGTGCGTTTCATTCCTGTCTTCATGAACGACATGGCTGCCATTACAGAGGCTCAGACGGCTCGCGGCGTCGAGTTTGACGGTGGCCTCGCAAAGAGGATACGCCTCATGGTGCCGTTGTGCGTTCCGCTTCTTGTGAGCTCGGTGCGCAAGACGAACTCTTCTGCCATTGCGGCCGAGGTTCGCGGATTCTACCTGCGCGGGCATGATTCGGCGTTCAAGCGTTATCCGATAGGGGCTGAGGATGGGGCATGTGTGGCATTCTGCATCATGCTTCTGGTTCTCGCCATAGTTCAGAGGATAATGCTCTAGAGGCGTGTTATACTACCTCTTGCTGAAATGCCTTCGTAGCTCAGGGGATAGAGCACCGCTCTCCTAAAGCGGGTGTCGGCCGTTCGAATCGGCCCGGGGGCACCAGGACAAAAACGCAGGCCAGAGGGCATAAGCCCTCTGGCCTGTTTTCGTTTCTGAATGTAGTTTTGGGCCGCGTGTACCAAATAAGTACAAAACTTGCTCGCAAAGCTGCGGGCCACCGAGCACAAGTTCGAGGGCCTGTTCTATATTGCGCGGTGACACATTCCATCAAAATAAAGAAGGCCCCGCATCCCATCGCTTGGTTGGCAACGAGAAGCGGGGCCTTCTTGGTGGGGTGTCCTGGCTATAGCCGGAGAGTCAGAACCAACTAGCCTTCGGTGCTGTCGTAAGTAACGTCGCCGTAGACGTAGAGGGTGATGGTCGTGCCTGCGTCGACGGTGGTGTTGGAGGGCGACATGGCGTAGACCTGGCCAACCAAGTCGCTCGAGGGAGCAGGGTCGCCTGTCTGCACGCTGTAGGAGAGCCCCAACGAGGTGAGCGTGCTCTCAACGCTCGAAAGGTCGCCCGTGTAGGAACCGACCGAGACGCTCGGCGTGGGCGCGGTGTAAGAGCTGAAGTAATAGAGCTTGACCGTGCTGCCCTTGGTGAGCGTTTGGTCGTGGGGGTCGGTGCCGTCGACAAGTCCCACCTTGTCGGCTGAGGATGCGGTCTCCTCTATGAGTTGGACCGATAGCCCGAGGCCCTCGAGATAGGCCTTCACGCTCTGATAATCCTGCCCCACATAACTGCCGATGGTCACGTTGTTGGGGTCCTTGCCTTGGCTGATGCCGATGACAACGGTGTCGCCTTTTTTCACCTGAGAGCCTGAGCCGGGGTTTGTCCAAAGCACGAGGTTCTCTGCAACGTCGTCGTTGTACTCGTAGCGAGTTTCATAGGACACGCCGGCGGCGTCGAGAATGGCGGTGACGTCCGACAGGTTCCATCCATAGTAGCTGTCAAGCGTGATGCTCTGAGAGCCCTTGCTGAGGCCATAGGTGACCGTGGAGCCCTTGGCGACGGACTGGTTGGCGGGGGAGAAGGTGACGATGGTGCCTTCTGCATACTGGTCGCTATAGTCGTCGAGTGTGGCGTCGTAGGTCAGCTTCAGGCCGAGCGCCGCGAGCTTTGCGTTGGCGTCGTCGGGCGTCAGGCCGCGAATATCGTCGAACGTGATCGCGTCGGTGCCAGAGCTCACGACGACGTCGATCTTTGTGCCGGAGTCCACCATGGTGCCGGAGGCGATGGCCTGGGAGATGACCTTGCCCTTGGTGACGGTGGAGGAGGACTGGGTGGTGACGGTGCCAATGGAAAGACCGCTGCTGGCAAGCCTGTTCTTGGCCTCGGCCTGAGTCAGGTTTTGGAGGTTGGGAACGGCGACCTGCTCGGTCTTCGTGGTGATGGTGGCGTTGTTGTCGGGCGTGTTCGAGCTGCTGGGGGCACCAGAGAAGCAGCTGTTGAGGGCAAGGGCGGCAACGACGACAATGGCGACGAGCACGACGATGGCCACGACGACGCCGATGCGCGTGGACGCCCCCGTATCCTCGGCACGCCTCAGGCGATCCTCCTCGCGCTGCATGGCCGTGCGGCGCTCGTTCGGCGTGGAGGTGCGCTCCATGCGGACGGTGCGGTTGGGTCCCGTCTGCTGCTGCAGGGCGGTCATGTTGGGGTTGGAACGCATGACGCTGGTCTGGCCGGCGACCGGCAGCGTGCGCGTGGTCATGCCGCCGAAGCCGGGAACGTTGACGGGGTTCCCCTGAATGTAAGAGTTGAGCGCGTGGCGCAGCTCATCGGCTGTCTGGTAGCGCTGCGAGGGGTCCTTGCGCAGCAGGCACATGATGATGGCCTCGAGCGTGGGGTCGAGGTTGGGGTTGATGGCGCGCGGGGGCACGGGCTGCTCGTTGACCTGCTTCAGCGCCACGCTCACCGCATCGTCGCCCTCGAAGGGGAGCCGGCCCGTGGAGGCCTCGTACATGACCACGCCCAAGGAGTACAAGTCGCTCGTGGGGCCGAGCTCCTTGCCCTGCGCCTGCTCGGGTGAGACGTAGTGCGCCGTGCCAAGCACGGAGTTTGTTTGGGTGAGGTGGGAGTTCTTGGCGCGAGCGATGCCGAAGTCCATGACCTTGGCGTCGCCGTTGGGCAAGATCATGATGTTCTGCGGTTTGATATCGCGATGGATGATGTCGTGGGCGTGCGCCACGGCCAGGGCCGAGCACACCTGGGCGCCGATCTGTGCGACCTTCTTGGGCGCGAGCGCACCATGGGAACGAATGCCGCTCTTGAGGTCGGTGCCGCGCAGGTACTCCATGACGATGTAGTACGTGCCCGTCGCCTCGTCGCGGCCCCAGTCGTAGACCTGGACGATGTAGGGGTTCTGCAAGGCTGCCGCCGCGCGCGCCTCCTGGCGGAAGCGCTGGGCAAACGCGGGGTCGCTGGCATATTGGGGCAGCATGACCTTGATGGCCACCTGGCGGTCGAGCGTGGAGTCCACGCCCTTGTAGACCGTCGCCATGCCGCCGGTGCCTACCTGCGACTGGACTATATAGCGATTTCCAAAGACCGTACCGTTAGCGATGCCGGACATTCTCAGCGCTCCCATCCATCAAAGTGTTCGACATTCATCATATCTGGTTTCCCCCGAGAGTATCGATTGCCACCTGAAGTACATCACCGGCGAGGGCGGTTGCCGTGTGCTCGGCGTCGTTCTCGATGACGATGGCAATCGCGGCGACGGGGTTTTCGTAGGGTGCATAGCCGATGAACCATGCGTTGGGGTCGGCGTTGCCCGTCTCGGCGGTGCCCGTCTTGCCGGCGACGTTGACGCCTGCGATGGCGGCGGCGGTGCCGGTGCCCTCCTCGACCGTCGTGAGCATGGCGCTGCCCACGAGGCTGGCGGCGTTGGCCGAGCACGCCTGGCCGAGCGTGCGGGGCTTGACCTCCTTTTGGACTGCGCCCGTCGAGTCGGTCGTGGCCTTGACGACGTGGGGCTCCATGAGGATGCCGCCGTTGGCGATGGCGCAGGCCACGAGGGCGTTCTGCACGATGGTCGTCTGGGGGCCGGCGGGGCTGTCGTGCTCGCCCACGGGCTGTCCTGCGCCGGCCCAGCCCGTCTCCCATTCCGTCATCTCGGAAGGGTCGGGCATCAACGAGGCCTGGCAGGAGAAGTCGGCGCCGAGGTCGAGCTCATAGCCGAACGCCTTGGCCTGGCTGACGAGGGCGGATGCCCCCAGCATGGTCGCCACCTGGGCAAACGCAGTGTTGGAGGAATAGGCGAACGCCTCTTTGAGCGTGATGTCGCCCAACTCCTCGTCGTTGTGGTTTGTGATGACGCCGCCGCCGATCTCGATGCTTGCGGGGGCCGACACGACCGTGTCGAGCGACATGGCCCCCGTGTCGAGCGCACCGGTGAGCGTGACCGTCTTGAACGTGGAGCCCGGGGTGTAGAGCGCCTGCGTCGTGCGGTCGAAGAGCGGTGCGTCCGCGGAGTCGGCCGAGCCGCTCAGAAGGTCCGCGAGCTGGTCGTTGGAATAGGTGGGCGCCGAGGCCTTGGCCAGGATTGCGCCCGTGGAGGGATCCATGACGACGACCCCTCCCACGCGGCCCTTGAGCACGTCTTCGGCTGCCACCTGAATGCGGGAGTTGATGGTGAGAACCACGTCTCCGCCGGCTTGCGTCACTCCCAGGAAAGAATCGAGCAGGTCTTTCCAGGTCGCGTAGCTCTGGGCGCCCGTGAGCACGTCGTCGTAGGTGCTTTCGATGCCCGTGGAGCCGTAAACGGCGCTGATGTACCCAACGGTATGAGAGGCGAGCGCCCCTTGCGGGTATGTGCGCTCGTAGGTGCCGTTGTCGCGCAGCACGCTCTCGGCCAGCGTGACGCCGTCGCTCGTGAGGATGGAGCCGCGGCGCACCTTGGACGCCTTGGTGGAGACGTGATTGTTCGACGGCAGCGCGCGAATCTCCTCCGCCTTGAAGATCTGCAGGTAGGCGAGGCGGGCGATGAGGGCGGCGTCGAGGACCGAGAAGAAGCCCGTGAGGACGGTGAGGCGACGGGAAAGGGCGATGCGCCCGAGGACGCCCGACTCCGGCGTCTCCAGGTGCATGCCGAACACCTTGCCCGACACGCCTGTGCCCTCGACCTCGGTCTGCTCGCCCGTGCCCTCGTGGCCGCAGCGCAGAAGGAACCCTACGGCTATGAAGCTCGCGAGCAACGAGGTGCCGCCCTGGCTCATGAAGGGCAGCGTGACCCCGGTCAGCGGGATGAGGCCCGTCACGCCGCCGATGATGAGGAAGGCCTGCAGCGCGATGGAGGTCGTGAGGCCCACGGCCAGGAAAGCCGACAGGTCGGAACGGGCGCGTGCCGCCGTGAGGAACCCGCGGATTGCGAGCAGCACGAAAAGCAGGATGATGGCCGCGGCTCCCAGCAGGCCCATCTCCTCGGCGATGGCGGAGAAGATGAAGTCGCTCTCAACGACGGGAATCATGGTGGGCATGCCCTGCCCGATGCCGGTGCCCGTGAGGTTGCCGTCGGCGATTGAGTATAGGGACTGGGCAATCTGCCAGCTGGAGCCTGTGGGGTCGCCGAATGGGTCGAGCCAGATCTGCACGCGGGTGCGCACATGGGCGAAGCACTTGTACGAGAGCACCGCCCCTATCGCGAGCAAGGCCGCGCTCACGATGGGGTAGAACCAGCGGCCCGTGGCGGTGTAGAGCATGACGACGAAGACGCCGAAGAAGAGCACCGCGCTGCCCAGGTCGCGCTCCCATACGACGATGGCCAGGCTTACGAGCCATACGGCGAGAAGCGGCAGCAGCATGCGCAGCCGCGGAATGGACAGCGGGCCGATGCGGTGGACGGCCACGCTCATGAGCTCGCGGTTCTCCGACAGAAAGCTTGCCAGGAAGATGACGATGAGGATCTTGGCAAGCTCGCCGGGCTGAAAGCTCACCACGCCGGGAATCTCGATCCACAGCTTTGAGCCGTAGTGCTCGGTGCCTATGAAGATGGGGAGCACGAGCAAGACGAGGCCCACGGCGCCCAGGCTGTACTTGTAGCGCGCGAGAGACTCCAAGTTGCGTACCCCCACGAGCACGGCGATCATCGCCGCGATGGAGAGGAAGAGCCATATGACCTGCTTGACGGCCATATCCGGAGCAAGGCGCGTCACGAACGTGATGCCGATGCCGGAAAGCACGAAGACGATCGGCAGAATCGCCGCGTCGGCGTTGGGCGCGGTGAGGCGCACGGCGATGTGCGCGATGACGAACGCCGCCGCAAGGCCGATGGGCACGATGAGCGTTGTGAGGCCGAGCTGGTCGCCTGCCTGCAGCACGTAGAGCGCGTAGAGCAAAAAGACCGGAATCGCCCCTGTTATGAGCAGGAGCAGCTCGGTGGTGCGTCTCTGGGCCATGGCCTCACGCGCCTTGGGAGGGGGTCGAGGCGTCGGAGGCGGAGGACGCGGCGGCCTCCGCCTGCGCCTGGGTGTCGGAGCCCGAGGCGTCCTGGGCGGTTGAGGCCTCGTCCGCCTCGTCTTGGGCCACCTTGGACTCCTCCTTGCCCTGCTCTGCGCTGGCCCGAGCGATTTGGGCGCGGTAGTCCTCTATGACGTTGCGCGCCTCCTCCTCGCTGCCGAAGGCGATGCCGCCCTCAAGGCGCTTGCTCACGGAGTCGGAGAGCTTGGAGGTCTCCACCGTGGTGACCTCGATGGTCTCGTCGAACCCCAGGCCCGAGGGGAGCCCCTCGATGCCGCGGTGCAGCGCGACGTAGCCGTTGTAATCGGTGAGGTACCAGGAGTTCTGCGCCGTGACCTCGAGGACGGCGAACACGATGGCGACAAGCGCCACAATGACGGCGCAGGCAACGCCCAGGTTGCGCAGGCGGGCTTTGAAGGCCCTGTCGGCCACGCCGTCGTTCTTGACGTCGACGACGATGCAGGTGACGTTGTCTGACCCGCCGGCGGCAAGTGCGGCGTCTACCAGCGCGTCGGCGCACGCCTGGGGGGTCGTGCACGACATGAGCGTCTCCTCGATGGCCCCGTCGGTCACCATGGAGGAGAGGCCGTCGCTGCACAGGAGCACGCGGTCGCCCTTGGCCACGTCGACGCTGAAATGGTCGGCGTGCATGCCGGGGTCGTTGCCCAACGCTCGCGTGATGACGGAGCGGTTGGGGTGGATGCGCGCCTCCTCGGGCGTGATCTGCCCGGCAGCCACGAGCTCCTCGACATAGGAGTGGTCGTGCGTTACGCGCATGAGCTGGCCTTTGTGCAAAAGGTAGCAGCGGGAGTCGCCCACGTGGGCCACGGCCATGGTCGAGCCGTCGATGACGACGGCCGTGCAGGTGGTGCCCATGCCGGGCCTGCCTGTGCCCTTGGACGGGCCTTCGATCACCGCTTGGTTCGCCGCCTCGACGGCTGCGGCAAGTGCGGCGTCGTCCGCTGTCTTGGGCGCCTCCTCGGCCAGGCGCGACACGGCGATGGCGCTTGCGACCTCGCCCGCCTCGTGGCCTCCCATGCCGTCGGCGACGGCGAACAGGGGGAACTGCACGACGAACGAATCCTCGTTGTGCTCGCGCACAAGGCCCACGTCGGAGCGCGACCCCCACGCAAGGCCCCCGATGCGCTTCGCGGTGCCCGAGACGCGGTCGCTCGCGGGCTTTTCCCTGGCGGGTTCGGCCTGCACGGCGGCGAAAGGCATGGTCTGCCCGGCGTCCGGCGAGTTCATAAGGGCCGCAAGCTCGATCTTGTCGATCTCAGCCGTCGCCTGGGGGTCACGGGGCTCCTGGGACTGGGGCTGGGCGGCGTCGGTCGCGCCGGTCTGCGCGCTGGTGCGGGAGCCTGGGGAGCCGGGCTGCACAGCGTCGGCGTGGGGATTGGCGGATTGCGCGGGGGAAGGCGACGGGCTCGCTTCGGGCGCGTCGTCAGGCACGTCCTGGAGTTCGATGGGCTGGGCGTTTGGGTCGATATGGGGGTCCTCGACGCTTTGCGCGCCCTCGTCGCTGATGAGCGCGGCCATGGCGGCGCTTGCGTCTGCGGCGCGGTCTTCGGCGTCGGCGCCGCCTTCGACGTCTTTTGCGTCCTCGCCGCTTGAGTCGGCGGGATCTGCGACGGGCGGGTTCCCGAAGGCGCCAGAGTCCGTCTGCGTCTCGGGAGTTTCGGTCTGCGGGGCGTCTGCGCGTTCGGCCTCGGTGACCTGGGCGTCTTGAGCCGAACGGCCCGACGGGACGCCTTGCGTGTTCATGTCTTCTGTCGTCATTGGCGCGTCACCCTCATCGAAACGTCGCCTATCTGGACCATGTCGCCGTCATGCAGCACGACGAGACCGGCGATGGGCCGGCCGTTCACGCTCGTTCCGTTCATGCTGCCGAGGTCCTCCACCATGAGCGCGGGGCCTTGGATGGAGAAGCGTGCGTGGCGGCCGCTCACATAGATGCCGGGCAGCACGATGTCGGCGCCCGGGGAGCGCCCCACGATGACCGGCCCCAGGATGTCGACGTGCGTGCCGCGCATGCCGGGCGGCGCGTCCACCACGTCGACCGACCACACGGCCGCGTCGCTCTTCTGCCCTTTGACGAGGCCGACGCCCGTTTTCATGATGCAGAAGAGGAAGATGAAGAGCGCGACGACGAGCAGTATGCGCCCGATGAAAAGCACCACGGCGGGCATGGTCTAGACTTCCTCGAACAAGAGCGTCACAAGGCCCATCGTGACGGCGTCGCCGCTCTTGAGGTCCTGCTCAGGCACGCGCATGCCGTTGACGCGGGTGCCGTTGGTGCTGCCCAGGTCGGCGATGTGCCAGCCCGATGCCGTGCGGGTGAGCTCCGCATGCCTGCGGCTGACGTTGGAGTCCTCAAGCACAAGGTCGGCATGGGCCTCGTCTCGGCCGATGACGGTGGAGTCGGTCGCGATGCGCCAGGTCTTGCCGCTTGCCTTGTCGGTGAGCTGGCAGGCGACGGGGGCGCGGCGCGCGGGCGGGCACGGCTTGGGCGCCGGGGCCATCGGGACGGCGGGAGCGGTGAACTGCGGGTTGGGGTCGCCGACCAGGCCGGGCGCCTGGGGCATGATGTCCATGCCCGCCTCGTCGGGCACGCTGGGGATGGAGGGGACGCCGGGCACGGCGCCCATGGCAGGCTGCGCCTGCGCGGGCGCGACCGCCCTGCGCTCGCCGCGAACCTGCTGGGGGCGGCGGCCCTGCTGTGAACCGCGCGCGCCGCCCGCGCGCCCGCGCAGGTAGTCGCTTTCCTCCGCGCGCACCTGGTCAAGTACGTCGGGCGAGACGATCTCCGCGATGACCTCCATCTTGCCTTGCTTGACGTCGGCCACGGGGATGAAGCGCACCGTGGGGTTTGACGTGAGGGCGAGGCCGGCGTTCTGCGCCTCATGGGCGAGGAAGTCGACAAGCTCGTCGGTGACCTGCTGGTAGAGCGGGCCGATGAGGGCGTCGTCGGCGGGGTTGACGAGGATGGTGTAGAGCGTGGGCGCAACGTTGCGCCCATCGAGCTTGGCCGAGCAGCTCTTCATCTCGCGCACGGCCGTCTTGGCGAGCTTCTTGAAGGGAAAGGGGGCCATCGCGTTGCCGCGCTCGAAGATGCCCTGCATG
>CAKUKJ010000043.1 GCA_934662525.1 uncultured Coriobacteriales bacterium
GTGCAATATCCGCGAGAAGATAGTCGAGGCCATCCCCTATGGCGTGCGCACCGGCATCGCGCCTGCCATCGGCCTCATGCTGCTCAACATCGGCATCGGCTCCAACGCAGGCGTCTACGACAGCAACGGCAACTGCTATTACGTGATGCGCGACTTCTTCGGCTCGCTTTCGGCCACCACCGTGGCCACCAACATGGGCGACGCCTACCCGCAGATGGTGCTCACCGTGGCCACCATGTTCCTGGGCCTGTTCGCCATCGTGCTCATGGCCAAGCGCGGCATGCGCGGCTCCGTCATCCTCGGCATGCTCATCGCTTCCGTCATCTACTGGGCCGGCGAGGCCGTCTTCCTGGGCGTCGATCCGTTTGCGAGCCTGGAGAACGCCTCGTGGCTGCCCGCCTTTGGCGCCATGGCCGACCTCACGCTCTTCAAGTTCAACCTTGAGACGTTCCTTCAGATGGGCTGGTTCACCGTCATCACGCTCATCATCACATTCTGCATGATCGACATGTTCGACACCATCGGCACGCTCGTGGGCACCGCCAGCCGCGCCGGCATGCTCGACGAGAACGGCAAGATGCCCCAGATGAAGCAGGCCATGCTTGCCGACTCCATCGGCACCGTCGTGGGAGCCTGCACCGGTACCTCCACCGTCACCACGTTTGTGGAGTCCGCCTCGGGCGTGGAGGCCGGCGGTCGCACGGGCCTCACGTCGCTCACCTGCGGCGTCCTGTTCCTGGCATGCATGTTCATCGCGCCCATCGCGGCCATCATCCCCGCGCCTGCCACCTCGGCCGCGCTCATTTACGTGGGCGTCATCATGCTCTCCGGCCTCAAGAAGATCGACCTCGACGACCTGGACCAGGTCGTGCCCGTGGCTCTCATGCTCATCGCCATGCCCGTCTCGGGCTCCATCGGCCACGCCATCGGCATCGGCCTCATCACCTTCACCGTGATGAACGTGTGCTCCGGCAAGGCCAGCAAGCAGTACATCCTGACCTACGTCATCGCCGCCATCTTCCTCGTGAAGTTCTTCCTGGTGGCGTAAGGCGCGGCCTGCTCATTCGGCGCGCAACGCGAGGCACCCCGGGCCTGCGGCATCGTCCGCAAGGCTCGGGGCGCCTTTTCGTATCCGATTGCCCGACAGATCTCTCAAACAGGTCTGCCATTGTCGCTTAAGATTGCTTTTAACTACGTTTATTAGTATTATTCGTTTAAATTAATACTAATAAGGGAAAGAGACCGTCCATGCACAAGGAAAATCTCATTGAAATCCTCCAGGGCATCGACGAGGAAGCGGTTTTGCTGCTTGGGGTTTCTTCCAGCAAAGCACGCGTAATACTTGTGGGCGGCGCAGCATTCATATTGCGCGACCTCACGACACGACAAGCGACGCATGACATCGATGTCCTCGGTGCCGATGCCGTCGTCCGAGGCATCATTGCGAACTACCCCGAAGTCAATGGCGGAGTCGCCGCTTTTGCCGACCAGATTCCCTACAACTTCGAGGATCGGCTCGTTCGTCTCGACTTGAGCACGCAGGCAATCGACTTTTTCACACCCTCAATCGAGGACCTCGTTGTCATGAAGTTGTACGCCCAACGGCCCAACGACGTTCAAGATATCGACGGCGCAATCGCATCGGGCCTGGTAGATTGGAAGCTTCTTGAAACTCTTGTATATGGGGAAAACGAGGCGATGGCGTCGTGTCTCGTCGAGCGGCGCTATAAGGAAATGGTACGCGCATACGAAACGGTAAAAGTGAGATGGGGACGATGAATCTCACATTCAAGGGATTTCTGCGGGGATACTGCCGTGAACTCACGGGGGTCAAAGGCGACAACTTGCAAAAGATGCTCGCCGCAGTGGTAACCGAGGCGCCTGCGGCAGCCGAAGCCGTCATGGTGTTTGCCGCCGAACAAGGCAAGGCCTTCTACCTTGCAAATCTCGCACAGGACACATGGGTTGCACAGGCATACGTCGAGTTTGTGAAAAAACTGGGCGAGGCGGACTCCCTCGAAAAGCTTCTTCAGACCGAGGAAGTCCCCGAGCGATACCGCAAAGTCTGGCTCGCATGGCTCGCACGTCGCGACGCCATCCAGAGGGACCGCCGCGTAATCTCCCTTATGCGCGACCAAACGCAGGCGGCGCTTGCAAGCAAGCAGGCGACTGCATACTCTCTCTGCAAGCAACTCGGCCTCAATCGGGGAAATTTCTATGCCTACCTCAGGGGAGATATTACAAAGGTCAGCCGAGCCACGGCCCGGCGCATTCTAGAAACTGCACGCGCCGCGCAATAGATGAGAGGGTCGCCATCCTCCTCGTGAAGTTCTTCCTGGTGGCATAAGGCGCAGCCTGCGTATTCGGAGCGCAACGTGAGGCGCCCCGGGTCTGCGGCATCGTCCGCAAGGCCCGGGGCGCTTTTCCGTGCGGCTGTGCGGCCTGCCAGATGCACCCCGCCTACCTGCGCTTGTACAGCAGCTTGGATGCGCCCTTCTTATTGACGGTCTCCACCTTGTGCACGACAAGCTCGCCCGCGTCGCCCTCGGGCATGGCGGTCAGGCGATACAGGAAACCGCCCTCGCGGTAGGAGTCCACCGCAACGCGGGCGATCGCACCTTTCGCATCGAACTCGACGACGGCGCTCTTGTCGCCAGGCTCCTTGGCGGCGCCGTCCTCCTCCACGCGCAGGCTCACGGGGCACGCCTTCGCGAAACCGCGCTTGTCCACCGGGGCGTACTCCACATGGCAGAACTTGTAGCCCGGGCTCTTCACCCCCACGCGCACATGCTCGAACGCGCCGAACGCGCAGTTGTCCACAAGCCCCTCGGCCTGGGTCATGAGGGCGTTGAGCTGGTCGATCACATTCGCAAGACAGCCGCAGTCCTCATCCGACTTGAACACGAACACCGTGAGCGTGCCGCCGCCCTTCTTGTTGGTGCTGAGCGGCACCATGCCCTGCACGCCGCAGGGGAAAGGCGCGGTCCTCTCCTGCGTCACTTTGGCCACGCGGTCACCCGCCAGCCGCACTTTCTCGGCCCCGAGCTTGTCGTTGCTTCCCACGAACTCCATCGTCTGGCACGCTCCTCTTTGCGTCGTTCGACTTTTACCGCACATCATACGAGGTCTACGGATTAACCCGCAACACAATCGAGACACTCCCCGATGTTCCCAGCGCGGTGTTCATACGGTGCGAGGCCTCATTGCCATGGCTTTATCCCCATTTCAAGGGACGTTGCAGAACAAGATTCCTGGGCGGGGCGGCGGCAAAAAAGGGCTAGACTTGCGTGCATATGAGTCACCGAGATCTTCTCCGGCTGAAAGGACCGCTTGTGTTGCACGCTGAGCACTCCCTCGTTCGCCCAGGAGCCATAGGGCAAAGGGGGGCAGACATCGTCTCCGCTCGGGCGGGAATCAGCCGACGCGCATTCTCTGCCTGCTTGGGAGGCGCTGCCGCTGCGGCGGCGCTTTTCTGCACGGGCTGCAGGGCTGACCAACAAGGCGATCAAGACGCGGAAACGCTCGTGACCTCGGCCATCCCCAACTCGTCCGAGGAGCCTGCATCGGACTCAAGCGACGCAAGCGGCCCTATATCGGGCCAGGCGGGCCGCGTCTCGTTCTGCGCCGTGGGCGACAACCTCGCCAACGACCGCACGCTCGAGATTGCCGACATGTGGGGCGGCACGGGCGCCGGCGACGGCGTGTACGACTTCTCCCCGCTCTATCGTGAGATTGCGCCCATCGTGAGCGCCTACGACATCGCCTTCGTCAACCAGGAGACGGTCCTGGGCGGCGACACCGAATGGAGTTGGAGCGGCTATCCCAGCTACAACACACCCGACTCCATGGCCCAGGCGCTGGTAGACGCCGGATTCGACGTCGTGAGCTCCAACACGAACCACACCTATGACTACTGGACCGGTGCCATCGAGCACATGCAGCAGCTCTGGCGCGGCTATCCCGACATCGCCTTCATCGGCAGCTACGCTGACGAGGCCGACCGCGCCCAGGTGCGCGTGGCGCAGCGCGACGGCGTCAAGGTCGCGTTCCTCTCCTACTCCTACGGCCAAAACGCCTACGAACAGGGAGACCTCCCCAACGACTACTACGCCGTGCCGTGGGACGCGACGGCGTTCGCCCAAGACTACGAGCGCGCGCACGAGGCGGCGGACGTCGTGGTGGTGTACATGCACGGCGGCGACGAATACACGAACGTGCCCAACGACTGGCAGCGAGAGGTGGCCAAAACCTGCGCCGAGGCCGGCGTCGACCTCGTCATAGGCAGCCACGCCCATGTCATCCAGAGCTTCGAGCGCATCCCGCGCGCGAACGGCGGCAAGCCGCCGATGCCGTGCGTCTACGGCCTGGGCGACTTCGTGAGCAGCTACACCGACTACCCCGAGACCGTGCTCTCCGGCATGTTCAGCTGCGACTTCGTGCTTGGGGGCAACGGGTCGGTCAGCGTCGAGAACCTCGCATGGACCCCGCTCGTGGAGTACTGGACCTACGCCGAAGACGGCACGCCCGACGACTGCGTGCGCCTCGTGAGCGGCTTGACGGCCGACGAGGCGTCGGCCGACCACCTCTTGGCAAGCTTGGGAACCGACGCCCTCGCCTGGCTAAAGGGACACACCGAAGAGGTGCTCGCGGGCTCGGGGATTGAGATACAAGACTAGCAGGAAACGACAAAGAGCACCCAAGGACAGATTGAAGTGAACGACAACCAGCAGACAGCGCCCGCAAAGCAGAAGACCCCCGGCACAGCGACCTCTGAGGCCTTGCACGACCAGAACCTCGCCGCCATCATCAACCACCTGCTCACGAGCGACCCCTCGATGCGCCATGACGCCCTCAAAAACCTCAGTATGGACTGGCACGCCACGGTCGAGGACCACGGGGACGTGCTTGCCACCAGGGCCGACGTTGCCGCCAAATCGTCCATCGTGACGCGCGCCGGCAAAATCATGCTCTCAAGCGGCACAGGCGCCTACCGCGTGGAGGCGACCATGCAGCACGTGGGATCGCTTCTGGGTGTGAGCTGCGCCGCCGACGTCAGCCTGGTCTCCATCGACTCCACCGTCACCGACGGGCGCACGTCGTTCACCGAGGTCGTGTCGCTGCCCAAATGCGGCGTGAACACCGAGCGCATCCAGCTCATGGAGCGCTTCCTCGACGAGCTTGAGGCAAACCTCGACAAGCTCACGGTGAACGACGTGCACAAGATGCTCGATGAGATCGAGCACCGCAAGCCCCGCTACACCGCCTGGCAGCTTGGCCTGGCCTCCGGCTTTGCCTGTTTCGCCTTCGTGTTTTTGCTCGGCGGAGGCATCATCGAGATGCTGGGCGCGCTCATCGGCGCGGGTTTCGGCAACTTCATGCGCGTGTCGCTGGGGCGGCGTCACTTCAACCACTTTGGGTCGAACATGGTGTCGGTCGCCCTTGCCGGCATCCTCTACTTGGGCACGCTCGGGATCCTGTCGCTCTTCATCCCCGACGCGTTCCAGCACGAGGCCGGCTACATCGGCGCGCTGCTCTTCGTCATCCCGGGCTTCCCGCTCATCACGAGCGGCCTTGACTTCGCCAAGTTCCGCTTCGCCTCGGGCGTGCAGCGCCTCACCTACGCAGGCACCATCGTGTTCCTTGCGACCATCGTGGGCTGGATCGTCGCCATGATCGTGGGGTTCACGCCCAACGAGTTTGCCCCGCAAGGGCTCGACCCCGTCTCGACATGCCTGCTGCGCTGCCTCATGAGCTGGGTGGGGGTCTTCGGCTTCTCCATCATGTTCAACTCCACGCCACGCATGGCATTCACGGCGGCATGCATCGGCCTCGTGGCCAACACGACGCGCCTGGAGCTCATCGACCTCGCAAGCATGCCGCCCGAGGCGGCCGCGCTCATCGGCGCTCTAATCGCAGGACTGCTCGCGTCGGTGGTGGGCCTCAAGATGACGTTGCCGCGCATCAGCCTCACCGTGCCGTCCATCGTCATCATGGTGCCGGGCCTGTACCTGTACCGTGCGATGTACTACCTGGGCATCCTTGACGCAGGAAACGCCCTGTCGTGGGGCCTGCGCGCCATGATTATCATCTTCTGCCTGCCCATCGGCCTGGCCCTGGCACGCATGCTGACCGACAAGAGCTGGAGGTACGACGGGTAGAAGCGTCTGGGGCGGCCGGCAAGCGGGGGTGAGAACAAAGTGCCGACCGCTCCCTATACCCACCGCCCGGCCATGCGACTACAGCGAGCCGGCGATGCGGCCCCAGAGCGCACTCGCCATGCAGGCCGCATAGATCGGCGCAAGCCTGCCTTTATCGTATGTCGCCCAAATTCCCAGCCCAATCCCCTCGTCGGTAGGCATGGCATCGCGCGCATCAAGCAGACCGGCGGCGATGAGGACGGCAAGGAGAGCCTCGCTCGTAGGCGCGCCCCCTTCGCCGAAACGCCCCTCTCGCTCCCAAGTCGCCAACAAGCCGTCTGAGTCGACATATCCCATTTCTTGTGCCTGAGCAGGCATGAGGATGTCGTCGGGCGGAGTCGGGGCAAGCGGGACGGAAAGTCCCTCGGACACCTCGCCGGCTGGCATGGGAGATGTGGGAGATGCGGGAGCATCGGGGCTGGCAGGCACCTCTGCCGCACGCGAAGACGGCACCCCGGCAGCTTCCGCCCCTTCGACGTCGGGCTCGGGGCATGGCACCGCAGCGTCGTTTGGCAGCACGCTCACGCACTCGTCGGGCGATGAGCACGTCACCCGGGCTGTGCTTCCCGCCTGCGCCACAGCCTCCTGGAGCGCGGCGGTCGCACGCTCCGGTGCGTTGTACTGGCGGGAGAGGTACATGGCGACGACGTCGCGCAGGCCCGGCCAGGCATATTTCTCTACCACCGAGGAGGCCTGGGCATTGGAGAAGTTGCCGCGCACGTCCACCGCGAAGCGCACCTGGGCGTTTGCCTGGGCGGCAGATTCGAGCAGCTCAGAGTCGTAGTTTGTCTCAATGGCGAGCAAGCGCGCGTGCGGCAGCTCACCTTGGGCCTCCCGGCTCAGCACGCCTACGTCTTGCAGCAGCACAAGCGAGTCGGGGGGATTCTGCACAGCAGCGCCGCGCAACTTCTCGACATCCTCGGCGCCCTCGCTCCTCGCAGGTGCTCCGGGCGCCAGGCACGTCTCAAACCGGAAGTTGTAGCAACTGCCCTTGTCCTCGTTGTTGTGAAACGTGCGAAACGGCCGCACGAGGATGCCGCCCACCTGGAACGGCTGCTTGGTGTGGAACTCGCGCATGTCGGCGACGCCTTGCAGCTCTTGGAGCACCGGGCTGGCGGCCAGCACGCCCGGCTCCACATACACCGCAGGCGCAACGCCACGCTTCTGCAACCACGTCAGCGTCGATTTGAGGCCTTTGACCTGGTTGGAGTGGCAATGCGTGATGAGGAAGGCCTGCACCTTGAACGGGACGAGCCCGGCCTGCCCGCATGCAGACGCAAACGTCGCGCCCGAGATGCCGCAATCCACGCAGACGAAGCCCTGCTCGCCCGTCAGGCGCACAGCGCTGCACGACCCCTTGTCGCCGCTGCGCAGCACATGCAGCTCGAGCATCGACGCGCCGCCGTCCATCGCGCGCACCCTAGGCTTTCTTGGCGGACTTCGAGGGGGCCATCTTGATGAGGCGCCCGTCGTCGAACACCCGCTTGAGGGCGCGCTCGCAATCGTCGATGTCCATGCCGTAGTCCTCGCAAGCCAGAAGCGCCACGGCAAAGGGACGCTTGGCGGCGACGTCGCGGCCGATCGTGGGGCTGCCCGACCCGCTCAGGTGCCGGGCTGCCGCAGCCGCCTCGTCTTTGGACGACTTGCCCACAAGCGCGTGGAGGTACGAGTCCATGCTCGCGCGCATGTCCTTCTTGCTCCCGTAGGTGAGGATGACGAAGCACCCCTCCGTTTTGTCAGGCATGGGAATGCTCGACGACCAGGTCATCTTTGAGATGAGCTTGGCGCGTATGGCCGGTTTTGGCTCGTCCTCAAGCATCTCGTACACCGAGTCCACCTGTGCGTCGGAATCGCCCATGCCCACGCCCGCGCGGCGCAGCACCACGGCGGCGATGACGATTCCCAGGCCGATGAGGATGATGAAGATCATAGGGACCCGTTTCTCTCAAGACGCGCGGCAAGGCCGCGCAGCTGATGGGATAGACAGACATGGGCAAGTATACGTCGAGCAACATATGGATGGATGCATGATTCGACAAACGATTTGGGCGCTTCGCCTTGCCTTCGCCTGGTCATCGGCTGCCGCCTTTCTCAGATTGGCCCCCTGTACGGACGTTCCACGACCCATGCGTGCCGTGCCGTCTCTATCATCTGCTTGCTTGCTCATATGTTGATATGCACATTTACCAGGTAAAACAGACGTTCACATGTATATTTCGCAAAGTGCATGCCCATGCAAGGCAAAGAGGAACTCTTGGCTTACATTTGGACGGATGTATAGAATTGAGATTGGAAGCCTTGTTTTGGACCTGTTCTTTGACTGCCTGGCCGATGCCGCGCTCGACACGCTCAGGCTCGTGCCCTTCTTGCTCGTGACCTATTTCGCCCTTGTGGCGCTTGAATACAAAGCTGGCGCGAAGACCCGCGAGGTCGTTGCCCGAGCAGGCACCGCCGGCCCGGCCATCGGCGCGCTGCTTGGAGCCGTGCCCCAATGCGGCTTTTCCGCCGCCGCAGCCATGCTCTACGCCGGCCGCGTCGTGACGCTCGGCACGCTGTTTGCCGTTTTTCTCTCAACGTCCGACGAGATGCTGCCCCTCATGATCGCCCAACAGGCCGACGCGGGCCTCATGGTACAGCTCGTGCTGCTCAAGGTGGCGCTCGGTATGGTGACGGGTTTCTTGGTGGACCTCGCCATTCGCGTGCTCGGGCTCAAGGTGCAGGGCATGGGCGCCGAGTTCGTGGGGGCAGACGAACCAGAGTACTATCAGCTCGACTCCGGCTCCATCATCGCCATCTATCCCGACGGATCCGCCACCCTCGACGGCGACCCGTTCGACCTTGAGGCGCTCCTGACCCAGGCCGCCGACGACGAGGGCCTCACGCTTGAGGAAATCGAGGCCGGGGCAAAGGAGCAGCTAAACGGAGAGGGCGCAACAGGGGACTCGTCTGCGCTGGGTACCTCGGCCCAAGAAGCCGCCAAGGATGACGAAGCGGCAACCGCCGCAAGCCAGGCGGCCGCCGACCAGAAGGCCGATTCGGTCGCGCAGAACCCTCCCGCCACCTCCGCCGCGCCTGCCACCATCCCCACCTGCGGCCCGGGCTGCGCCTGCGGGGCCGACATGGGCTGGTCGGGCGTCGTGCGCGAGACCCTTGTGCGCTCCGGCGAGGTCACGTTCTTCGTCTTCCTGGTGACGCTCGTGCTCAACCTGGTGCTCGGCTTTGCGGGCGAGGACGCCCTGACCGACGCCATAGCCTCCGTGCCGGGCGTCTCGGTGCTCGCAAGCGCCCTGGTCGGCCTCATCCCCAACTGTGCCGCAAGCGTCGCCATCACCCAACTCTACCTGGCGGGCCTGCTCGACCTGGGCGCGACGATGGCGGGCCTGCTTGTGTCGGCGGGCATCGGCCTGCTCGTCCTCTTCAGCGCCAACCGCTCCACCAAGCAGAACCTTGCCATTCTGGGCGTGCTGTACCTCATCGGCATCGTCTGGGGATTCGCCATCCAGCTCTCGGGTGTGACGTTTTAGGGAAGGGCGCGCGGTGCGTCGTGCAGCAGGGGAGGGCAAAACGGCCGGCCCTGCACGATGTGCACATCAGTCTTGGGGATAATGCCACCGTCATGCGGATGACAAAACCGTAAGGTAGGAACGGCATCGCCCAGGAGGTAGCGCGTATGAGAATCATCGTTGCAGGCGGAGACGGCTTCTGCGGTTGGCCCACTGCCCTGCACCTCTCCCAGCAAGGCCATGAGGTCGCCATCGTGGACAGCCTCGTGCGCCGCAAGATAGACGACGAGCTGCGTTCCGGCTCGGTCACGCCCATCGCGTCGCTCAAGGAACGCGTGGCGGCGTGGAAGGAGCTCACCGGGCGCGACATCGCCGTGTACGAGGGAGACCTCAACCACTACGACTTCCTCGCCGAGGTGTTCCACCAGGTGCGGCCCGAGGCGTTCGTCCACTTCGCCGAGCAGCGCAGCGCACCCTACTCCATGATCGACCGCGACCACGCCCTGTGGACGCAGCGCAACAACGTGGAAGGCACGCTCAACGTGCTGTGGGCCATCCGCGACCTGGCCCCCTCCTGCCACCTCGTGAAGCTCGGCACCATGGGCGAGTACGGCCAGCCCAACATCGACATCGAGGAGGGCTACCTCACGGTGGAGCACAAGGGCCGCACGGAGACGTTCCTGTACCCCAAGTCGCCCGGCTCGTTCTACCACCTCTCCAAGGTGCACGACTCGGACAACATCTACTTCGCTTGCCGCACGTGGGGCATCCGCGCCACCGACCTCAACCAGGGCATCGTGTACAACGTGCGCACCCCGCTCACCGAGATGGACCCCCGGCTCGCCAACCGCTTCGACTACGATGGCGTGTTCGGCACGGCGCTCGACCGCTTCGTGGTGCAGGCCGCCGTGGGGCACCCGCTCACGGTGTACGGACGCGGCGGGCAGACGCGCGGCTACATCAACATCCTCGACACCGTGCGCTGCATCCAGCTGGCCTGCGAGCACCCCGCAGAACCCGGCCGCATGCGCGTGATGAACCAGGTGACCGAGTGGTTCAGCGTCAACGAGCTGGCGGCGCGCGTGCAGCGCGTGGCAAAGAACATGGGGATCGACGTGGAGGTGGAGCACCTGCCCAACCCGCGCGTTGAACGCGAGGACGACCACTACTTCAACGTGGTGCACACGGCCCTGCCCGAGCTTGGCCTCGAGCCCCATCTGCTCGACGACGCCACCATCGAGGGGCTCATCGCCCTGGCGCGCGAAAACCGCGAGCGCGTGAACACCTCGCTCATCTGCAACTCCCCCTCGTGGAAGTAGCAGGCAGGCCCGCATGAGGATAGCCCTGGTGACGGAGACGTTCCTGCCCTCGGTGGACGGCGTGGTGACGCGCCTCACCCACGCGGTGGACTGGCTCGCCGCACACGGCCACGACCTGACG
>CAKUKJ010000044.1 GCA_934662525.1 uncultured Coriobacteriales bacterium
TACCTGCGCCTTGTCGGCGCGTTCTTCGCCCAGAAGGGCTACGACGGCAAGCGGGTGTGCGACGGGATCTGGAAGAGCCTGGGGGCGGCAATGGCCGACGAGACGGGCACGGCGACAAACGGGGAGCGCTTCTGGGCGGCGTTCTCGCGGTATATGGGAGACGAGCACGGCGCGGCCGCACCCTGGGAGGAGCTCTTCGCCGAGTTCTACAGGGACCGGTTCTCCCAGCTCGAGGAGAAGACACAGGTTGCGCCCCTTGCGACGCAGGTCGTGAGGCGCCTGCACGAGAAGGGCTATCGGCTCGTCCTGGCCACGAACCCCGTGTTCCCCGCCGTCGCGACGGCGCAGCGCCTCGCATGGACGGGCGTGGACCCCGCGCTCTTTGAGCGCGTGACGTCGTATGAGAACAGCCGCTTCGCCAAGCCCTCGCCCAAGTATTACGAGGAGAATCTCGCGGCATGCGGCCTGAAGCCCGAGGAGGTGCTCATGGTGGGCAACGACACGCGCGACGACGGCGTCGCCTCCACGCTGGGCATGGGCGTCTACATCGTGTGCGACTGCCTCATCGAGCACGAAAAGGGCAGCGTGCCGCTCGATTCCCTCCCCCACGGCACGATGGAGGACTTCGCCGGGTACGTCGAGACGCTGCCCGAGGTCTGACCTATCCCACGAGCTGGATGGAGTCGCGCAGGCCGCTCGTGACGTGCACCTCGTCGTTCTGGTCGATGATGATGCCCTCAAGGCCCGGGCGGCCCTCCAAAAAGGCCAGCGCGCCCTCCGTCCCCAGGGCAAACAGCGTCGTGGAGAAGCCGTCGCCGTCAAGCGACAGGTCGCTCACGATGGTGGCGCCGCCCACGTCGGTCTTGACGGGCATGCCGTCCTCGGGGTTCAGGATATGGTGGTAGAAGACGCCGTCCTTCGTGAAGTTGCGCTCGTACAGGCCGCTCGTCACGACCGACTTGCCCACGACGGGCAGCACCGCGCGCATCTTCTCGGGGGCCTTGGGGTCGCGCACGCCAATGCGCCAAGGGGCCCCGTCGGAGCGCGTCCCCACCGTGAGGACGTTGCCGCCCAGGTTCACGAAGGCGCAGTCGCAGCCATGCTCGACCAGGCACCCCGCCAAGGCGTCGGCGATGTAGCCCTTGGCGATGCCGCCCAGGTCGATGCGTGCGACGGGGTCGGCCAGACGCACGGCACGGCGGGCGGGGTCGCACTCGATCATCCTCCAACCCACGTGCTTGAGGGCCTCGTCGAGCGCCTCGCGGCTGGGCACCACGGCGTTGTGGAAGTCCCACAGGGGGGTGACGGAGCCCATCGTGACGTCGAACACCCCGCCCGACGCCTCGCAGTACGAGCGCGACTTCTCGATGAGGTCGTAGGTGCGGGGCGAAAGCTCGACCCACTGCCCGTGCGCGTCGTTGAGCCGGCTGACCTCGGAGTCGGGCCGTGTGCGCGACAACGTCATCTCGAACTCGACGGCCAGGTCGCGCGCGGCGACGAGCGCCTCGTCGAGCTGCTCGACCGTCAGGTCCTTCGAGCCCGGGAAGGCCTTGATGGAGACCTGCGTGTTGTAGACGGGCAGCATGAGCTGGCGCGCGCCGCCGGGGGCGGCGCCGGGCCTCATGACGCGCACGAGCGCGTCCATGTCGATGTTCTTCAGAAGGTCGGCGACGTTGGTTTCCTGCGACACGGCTGCTCCTCACACGCGGCTCTTGGCACCTTGGCGTACAGACGGGCCAAGCATAGCCCGCATGGGATGCGGCGGCGGGCAGAACCGCGCCCGTGCCCACAAAAACCGCCGCACAGCCAAACCGACAGCCAGACGCAGCGAATCGCCCGCCCATGGCCGGCGGGGCGTCGCGGGGATTCGGCCCCTAGTACTCGACGCCGAGCCGGGCTGCCACGCCCCGCTGGTAGGGATGGCGCTCGCAGGTGAAATGCGTGATGTAGTCGGCCTCGTCCGCCAGGGAATCGGGCAAGGCATGGCCCGTGACGACAAGCTCGCGGGCAGCCTCGCCGGCCGCCCAGGCAATCGCCCGCCCGAGCAGCTCCCCATCGAGCAGGCCTGCGCCCAAGGCGTCGAGGGCCTCGTCGAGGACGAGCAGGTCGCCCTGCGGCAGGAGCGCCCCCCGCGAAGACGTGCCGTCGTCCCCGCCGCAAGCCCGCAGGCGCCCGCCCGACGTGCCGACGGCCCCGCCCACCAAATCCAGCGCACGGCGCAGGTTTGCGTCATGCAAGGCGCGCGAGGCGACCTTCTCCTGCGCGCTCATGCGGAAGCTGAACTTCGCCTGCGCACCGTCGTGCAGCACGGCCGCAACCCCCGGCAGCGCCTCCAACAGGCCGATCTCCGACGAGGAGCCGTCTTTGAGGAACTGCACCGCGACGACGCGCCAGCCCGCGCCCGACGCACGCAGCGCCTGGCCCATGGCCGCCGTCGTCTTTCCCTTGCCGTCGCCGTAGTAGACGTGCACCATGGCTAGAACGCCTCCATGTCCCGCCCGTCCGCATCGGGGCGGGCCAAGTCGTATCGGTCAAGCTCGGCAGCCAGATACGCGGGGCCGTCCCAGCGACCGCGCACATGCCCGAGCAGGTCCTCACGCCTGCCGTAAAAAGGCAGATGGGTCAAAACGAGGGCTCGAGGACGTGCGCGGCGGGCAAGCTCGGCCACATCGTCGGCGTTCATATGCCCCGGCCCCTCGCCCGACACACCCGCGTACAGGCTGCACTCGGCAAGCAGCAGGTCGGCCCCGCGCGCAAAATCGGCAAGCTCGTCGGTCAGGGCGCCGTCGGCCGTGTAGACAAGGGCCTGCCCGCTCGCCTGGCTCACGACGCGCACGGCAAGGCACTCCACAGGATGCCGCGTGCGAAGGAAGTCGAGGGAGAGGCCGCCGACCCGAAGCGTGTCCCCGCCCCGTATGACATGCGCCGCGCAGCCGTTCTCCACCTTGCCCACGCGCTCCAAATCAGGGGAGCTGGCAGGGGCGTAGAAATGGAGCGTGCCCTGCGACTGCCCGAGGATGCGTTGGATGATGCGACCGTGCACAAGCACGCCGGCGTCGCTTGCATGGTCGGGGTGCCAGTGCGAGATGACGACATGGTCGAGGCGCTCGAGCGGGCACACCTCTTGCAGCCTCGCCGCCACGCCCGCGCCACAATCGAGCAGCAGGCGCGTGGCGCCCTCTTGCACGAGATAACCCGAGCACGCCTCGCCGGCCCTGCCCACGCCTCCTGCACGCCCCAGTATCCTGAGCTCCATGACAACCTCCTGAAGTGTCGGCTCACACCCGCGAAGCGGCGAGCAGCTCTTTCGTGTAGGAGTCGGTCGGGTCCGTCAAAACCCGCGCCGCCGGCCCCTGCTCCACGACGCGGCCCCGGTGCATCACGGCCACCTCGTCGGCCATATAGGCGACCACGCCCATGTCATGGCTTATGAAGAGGTACGAGCAGCCCAGGTCGGCCTGCAGGTCGCGCAGGAGGTTGAGCACCTGGGCCTGCACCGAGACGTCGAGCGCGCTTGTGGGCTCGTCGCACACCACGACGCCCGGGCGCCCCACGAGGGCGCGCGCGATGGCGACGCGCTGGCGCTGGCCGCCCGAAAGCTCGCCCGTCCTGCGGTCGGCAAGCGACTCGGCAAGCCCCACGCGCGAAAGCATCTCGAGCACCGCACCCTCGCGGGCCGAACCGGTCATGTCGCGCCCCAGGGCGTCGAGCGGCTCGGCCACGGCACGCATCACGGTATAGCGCGGGTCGAGCGAGGCCGCGCAGTCTTGGAAGACGAACTGCACGTCGCGTCTGAAGGCGCGGCGGCCCTCGCGGTCGAGACGCGGCAGCGCCCGTCCCTTGTAGAACACCTCGCCCTCGGTGGGCGCAAGCAGCCCGCCCAGGATGTCGCCCAAGGTCGACTTGCCCGACCCCGACTCCCCGATGACGCCGAGTGTCTGGCCGGGATACAGCGAGACGCTCGCGCCCTCGAGCGCCCGCACCGCACGCGCCCCGCGGCCGTAGACGTGCCCCAACCCCACACCTTGCAGCACCGGCCTCATCGCGGCCCTCCCTCCCCATGCGCCTCGGCAAGCTCGTCCTCGTATTCGGGAAGCCGCTCGTCGCGCGCCATTCCCACATGCGGCACTGCGGCGAGAAGCGCCTGCGTATAGGGGTGCGCGGGGCGCACAAGCACCTCGTCGGCCCTGCCGCGCTCCACGACGCGGCCGCGACGCATAACCAGGGCCGTGTCGCACACGCGCCTCACAAGCGCCAGGTCATGGCTCACCATAAGCAAGGCTGCGCCGCGCGCCTCGCAAACGCGCTGGAGCAGGTCGGCGACATGGACGCGCGTGAGGGCGTCGAGGGCGGCCGTGGGCTCGTCGGCCACGACGAGCTCGGGCGAGGCCATGAGCGCCATGGCGATGGTGACGCGCTGGCGCATGCCGCCCGAAAGCTGGCCGGGATAGCTCGCAAGCACGCGCTCGGGGTCGGCGATGCCCACGGCCCCGAGCAGCTCGCACGCCCGCGACGTCGCCTCGGCGCGACCGACCTTGTTCCACGTGCGGTAGCCGTCGGATATCTGGGCGCGAACCTTGAGGCCGGGGTGCAGGTAGGCAACCGAGTTTTGCGGGACGTACCCCACATGCTGCCCAATGAGGGCGCGCAGCTCGGGTGCCGTGCATGCCGCAAGGTCGCGCCCCAACACATATGCCGCGGCGCCCGCCAGGCGCACGCCCGCAGGCAGCAGGCCCAGCATCGCGCGCGCAAGCAGCGTCTTGCCGGCACCCGACTCCCCCACCACGCCCACGCGCGCGCCGGCGGGCACCTCAAGGCTGACGCCGTCCACAAGCACGTGCCCCAGGCTGTCGAGCACGCGCACGTCCCGAGCCTGAACGACGGACGTCATCGGCCCACCTCCCGACAGAGCATGCGGTCGTTGAGGGCGTCCCCGATGAGGTTCCAGCCCAGCGCCGCCGCCATGAGGAGCGCGCCCGGCGCGACCGCGAGCAACGGGTAGCTCGTGACATAGGGCAGCGCCTCGGAGAGCATGTAGCCCCAGCTCGCCATCGGCGGCTGCACGCCCAGGCCGAGGAAGGACAGCGACGCCTCCAGCAGCATGGCGGAGCCGATGCGGGCCGTGAGCTGCGTGAGCAAAAGCGGGGCCACGTTGGGGAGGATGTGGCGCACAAGCACGGCGACGGAACCCAGGCCCGCGACGCGCGCAGCCTTGACATAGAGCCCCGAGGCGACCTCTTGAACGAGCCGGCAGGTCAGACGCGCAAAGACCGGCGCCATGAACACCGCCACCGCGACAAGCACGCTTGTAAGGCCCCGGCCCAGCACAAGCACGAGCACCATAGCGAGCAGGATGCCAGGGAACGACATGAGCGCATCGGTCACGCGCATGATGACCGCCCGCACGCCAGGGGCGCCCATGGCGGCTGCGGCCCCCAACGCCGCGCCCACAAGCGAGCCGAGCGCGACCGACCCCACGCCCACGGCAAGCGCCGGGACGGCCGCCGCCATGCAGCGCGAGAGGATGTCGCGCCCGAACTGGTCGCACCCGAAGGGGTGGGCGAGGCTGAGGGCCGCAAACCGGTTGGCCAGGTCCATGGCCGACACGTCGTAGGGCGTCCACACAAGGCTCAGGGCCCCCATGGCCGTCACGACGCCGACGAGCACAAGGCCCACCGCGAGCGTAATGCGCCCCGCACGGCGGGGGGCTCCGGCACCGCGCGGGCGCAGGCCGGCGCGAAGGCGACCCGGTCTCTCTCCCTCACCGGCAAGACGGGTTTCCCCGCCTTGGGAGCCTATGCCGCTCGTCGGGCCAGGCGCCTCAAGCGAGCCTGCGGCACCCGGCGACGGCGAGCCTTGCGCCCCGGCGCGCCCCGCAAGCACATCGGCCAGCAGGTTCACGACCACGACGGCCGTCGTCACGAAGACGACGATGCCCTGCACAAGCATCACGTCTCGCTGCTCGACCGCCCCAAGCAACAGGTTGCCCAGCCCCGGCAGGGCGAACACCCGCTCGATTGCCGCCGTGCCGCCCACAAGCTTGGCCATCTGAACGCCCGCAACCGTGATGGGGGCAGACAGCGAGGCGCGCAGGACATACACGACGACGGTGCGCGCCCGCGTGAGACCCTTGACCTGCGTCGCGAGCATGTATTCCTGCCGCAGGGCGTCCATGACAGAAGAGCGCACCGTGCGGATGAGCACGCCGATCTCCCCGCAAGCAAGCACAAGCGCGGGCAGCGTGAGGCTGCGCAGACAGGCAAGCGGGTCTTGCGTGAAGGAGGTGTAACCGCTCACCGGAAACCATCCCAGCCCCGCCGCGAACGCAAGCATGCACATCACCGCGAGCCAGAAGCCCGGCACCGCGCTCGCAAGCTGCATGACCGTGCGCGACACGACGTCCACCGCGCCGCCCGGGCGCAACGCCGAGGCGCAGCCCAACGCGCACGACACGACGAGCGCCACCGCCGTGGCATACACCGCGAGCAGAATCGTGGGCGGCAGCGCCTGCACGATGACCTGCCACACCGGGGCCCCGTATGTGCGGGACATTCCCCAATCACCCGTGAGAACGCCGCAAATCCAGGAGACATACTGCTCGGGAAGCGAGCGGTCGAGCCCCATGGACTCACGGAGCTGCTGGAGCGCCTCGGGCGTGGCGTCGGTGCCGAGAACGAGCGTGGCCGTGTCGCCCGGCACCACATGAAGGGCGCAAAACGTGAGCAGAGACACGGCGAACAGCACGGCCAGCGCCGCCCCGAGCCTTCCCGCCAACGTCTTGAGCATTCCTCCTCCTCAGCCCCGCACGTGCACAATCTGAAATCCAGCGGCCCCTAGACCCGCAGTGTCACGTCTTTGAACTCGTAGATGTCAATCGGATACTGAACGAACCCCTCAAGCCCGGTATCGGCCAGGTACACCATGACGGGAGATTGGATGTAGAGCGCCGGCACGTCCTGCGCCAGCTGCTCCTGAATCTGGCGCACGTCGTCGGTGCGCTTGTCCTCGTCGAGCTGGCCTCGATAGTCGGCGATGAGGCCGTCGACCACATCGCTGGCGTAGTTGAAGTAGTTCTCCGAGCTGTCAGACCCATAGCGCGCAAGCAGCGTGATGGGGTCGAGGCGGCCCGTATGCCCCACGACGGTGAGGTCGTACTTGCGGCCGGTGTACACCTCGTCAAGCCAGGTGGCCCACTCCACGATCTCGACGTTGCACGTGATGCCCACCTTCGACAGCGCGTCGGCGATGACCTGGCCGGCGTTGACATACTCCTGGTAGCTCTTGGGCAGGCGCATGGAAAACGTCAGCTCCTGCTCCGTATAGCCGCACTCGTCGAGCAGGGCCTTCGCAGCGTCGGGGTCGTAGGCGTATGTGTCGTTGCAGTCCACATATCCCGTGATGCTCGGGGGGAAGTGCGAGCCGATCTTCTCGCCGTAGCCCCACCAGACCGTCTCGATGAGGGCGTCCTTGTCCACCGCCATGTTGATGGCCTGGCGAACGCGCACATCCGCCAGCACCTCGTTGGCGCAGTTCATGGCCATGAGCTGCACGCCGTTCATCGGGTATTGCATGATCTGGAACGCAGAGTCGCCCTCGAAGGCGGCAACCTGCTCGTTTGCGGCGAGGATGAGGTCGACGTCATGGGCGCGCAGCGAGCTTGCCTGCGTCGTGGCCTCAGGCAGCACGCGCAGCTCGACGTTTGCGATATGCGGGGCGTCCCCCCAATAACCGGGATTGGCCGCAAGCACGACCGAGCTTTGCGGCGTCCATGACACGACGGTGTAGGGGCCCGTGCCCACAGGCTGGTTGGCAAGCGTGTCGGCCGCCTCCACGTCCACGACGGCGCTCCATGCATAGGCGAAGTCGGTGAGCATGGCCACGTTGAGGGAATCCGAGGTCACCTTTACCGTCAGGTCGTCCGCAGCCTCGAACGCATAGCCAGCGTACTCGCTCTGCCGGGGCGACTCGTCTTGCTGCAGGCGCTCGAACGACGCGACGACCGCCGCCGCGTCGCATGCGCGACCGCTGGAGAACGTGACGCCCTCGCGCAGCTTGAACGTCGCCGCAAGGCCGTCGTCGGACAGCTCCCAGCTCTGCGCCAGGCCAGGCACAAGCTCGCCCGACGCCGTCACCTTGAGCAGCGGGTCGTAGATGTTGTTCGTTATTTGGAAGGTGGCCGCAGCCGCCGTGCGCTGGGGGTCGAGGCCGTCGGGATCCACCGTGATGCCCATGACGAGCTTGTCGGCCTGGGTGCCCTCGCCGGCTCCGGTGTCAGCCGCCTGGTCTGCCTCGCCCTGCGAGGCATCTCCCGTCGCAGTCGTGTCGTCGGACGCGTTCCGGCCGCAGCCTGCAAGCGCCAGCAGGCTTGCGCCCGCAAGCACCCCCGCGCCCGCAAACGCTCGGCGCGACATGCCGCTAACTTGAGTTGCACATGCTTGGAGCATCATGGCCCCTTCCGTTCGTTGAATTGTGGAGCGCCTAGCTTATCCAACGCATGCCCTTGTTTGGTCAAGGCTCGGCAAAGCGCGCGCGTCAGCACCTAATCCCCGCTTAAAGGCGACGCCTGCGACCGCTCGGCCCCCGTGGGCGGCAGCTCGCAGGCGTCGCAGGGTTACTCGGCGTCGGTTCTCACGTCCTCCGAGGCGGCGGAGACCTTCGCCGCCCCCGCAGCCGGCTTTTTCGAGGGTGCCTTCTTGGCAGGGGCCTTCTTGGCCGCAGGTTTCTTCGAGGCCTTTGCGGCGGCCGCCTTCTTCGCCTTCGGCTTGCCTTCGCCCTCCTCGCCTGCCTCGGCCTTCGCGGCGCGGGCGGCCGCCTTGGCGGCCTTCTCCTCCTCCGCGCGGGCCTTGCCGGGACAGTCCATGTTCACGCAGATGCGCCATGGGCCGCGCGCCGTGGTGATCTCCACGATGGGGGCGCCGCAGTCGGGGCACACCTCGCCGGTCGCCTTGAGCTCTCCGCGCTGGGGCAGTGGGTAGCTCGTGGAGCACTCGTCGTAGTTTGTGCACCGGATGAAGCGCTTGAGCGTGCGCTCGCTGCGGTGCGCGACGAGCATGCCCTCCTTGCCGGCAGCGGCGCAGGTGGGGCACACGCCCACGGTCACGTCGGGCTCTTTGTTGGTGGGGCAGGCCGGATCGACGCACACCGTATAAGGCTTGGAACGGAACGGCTGCACCTTGATCTGGGGGCAGCCGCACACGGGGCAGGGCTCGTCCACCGTCTGAATCTTGCCCTGCGGCACGGGATAGGTGACATCGCAGTCGGGCCAGGCCGAGCAGCCGATGAAGCTTGAGCGCGTCTTGGCCGACTGCTTCATGAGCAGGTCGTGGCCGCACTTGGGGCACACGCCGATCTTGGCGTCGGCCTGCACGGCGTCGCTGATGGCCTCGCCCAGGTCGTCCTTATGCTCGATGAGCCCCTCGAGCAGGCTCGCGAGCAGCTCGCGGGAGTGCTCCACGACGGCATCTTGGCTTGCCTGGCCCTCGGCGACCTTCGTCATGTCGCCCTCAAGCTCGCTCGTCATGTCGGGCGTGGTGATGTGGGCGGCGTAGCACTCAAGCGCGTCGATGATGGCCATGCCGAGCTGGCTGGGCTCGATGGGATCGTTCTTGAGGTACTTGACCTCGTAGAGGCGCTCGATGATGGAGGCGCGGGTGGACTTGGTGCCCAGGCCCAGGCGCTCCATCTCCTGCACGAGCTTGCCCTGGCTGTAGCGCGCGGGCGGCTCGGTCTGCTTGGCGTCGAGGTCGAGCGAGGTGAGGGCAACCTCCTGGCCCACCGAGAGCGCCGGCAGCTGCTCGTCCTTCTTCGAACCATAGGGGTAGATGGCGCGATACCCCGGCTTCACGAGCACGTCGCCGCTGGCCGTGAACGCCTCCCCGCCCGCATCGAGCGTGACCTTCGTGCCCTCGATGACCGGCTGCTCGGAAAGCGTCGCCAGGAAGCGTCGTGCGATGAGGTTGTAGAGCTTCCACTCCTCGGGGCGCAGCTTGTCGGGGTTGCCCACGCCCGTAGGGTAAATGGGCGGGTGGTCGGTCGTCTCCTGCTTGCCGCGCGTCGCCTTGAGTGGCTGATGGGCCAGCAGCTCGTCGCAGTAGTCGGCGTATTGGGGCACGCCCTTGAGCATGCCCACGACCTCAGACAGGTCGAGCGTCTCGGGGTAGACCGTGTTGTCCACGCGCGGGTAGGAGATGAGGCCGCTCATGTAGAGCGACTCGGCGATGCGCATCGTGCGGGCCGGGGTCAGGCCCTCGGCGGCGGCGGCCGTCTGCAGGCTCGTCGTGTTGAACGGCGTTTGGACGGTGCCCTTGCGCGTCTTCTTCTGGATGTCGGTCACGCGGGCCCTGCCGGCGGCCTTCGCAGCCTCATAGGCCGCCTGCGCCACGGCCTCGTCCTTGAAGCGAGCCGTGGCATGCCCAACCTTGAACTCGTCTCCCGCGTCGGTGGCAGCCATACCGCGCACGACCCAGTAGTTCTCGGGCACAAACGCCATGCGCTCCTTCTCGCGCCGGGCCACCAGGGCCAGCGTGGGGGTCTGCACACGTCCGGCGCTGCGCACGTTGCCCAGGCCGCCGAACTTGGCCATCGTAAGATAGCGCGTGAGCACGGCGCCCCAGATAAGGTCGATGAACTGGCGCGACTCGCCGGCCGCCGCCAGGTCGTCATCGACGGCCACGAGGTTCTCGCGCGCAAAGGCGTGCTCGAGCTCAGGTTTGGTGAACGAGGAGTAGCGGGCGCGCACCACCGGCACCTCGGCGTTGACCTGCCGCACCATGGAGACGGCGTCCGATCCGATGAGCTCGCCCTCTCGGTCGAAGTCGGTCGCGATGATGACCTCGTCGGCCTTCTTGGCCAGGTTCTTGAGCGTGCGGATGATCTCCTTCTCGGCGGGTTCCTTCAACACGGGGGCCCACACGAGATACGGAAGGCTCGGGACCTTCCAGCCCTTGATGTCCACGCCGTCCTTCATAAAGGGCTTGCGCACCTTCTCGAAAGGCGGGTGGGCGAGCGTCTTGGGGAGGTTGGCCGGCAGGACCTCGCCGTCCTCCGTGACGCCGAACCAACCCTGACCGCGCTTCCACTGCAGCTCGCGCGGGAAATCAACGGCCAGGATATGGC
>CAKUKJ010000045.1 GCA_934662525.1 uncultured Coriobacteriales bacterium
CCCGTACTCGCTGCGCATCGGCATGTACGCCTCAATAGCCGTCATCGTGCTCGGCATCCTGTTCGGCCTGCTGGCGGCGCTGAGACACAACAGGTTCGTCGACAGGTTCCTGATGTTCCTGTCGACGCTGGGGGCCACCGTGCCGACGTTCGTGTTTGCGACGCTGTTCCTCTATGTGTTCAGTAAGATGCTCGGCCTGGTGCCTACTTACGGCGTGGCGGATTGGCGGGGGTATATCGGCCCGGCCGTCGTGCTCGCGCTGTTCCCGTTGGCCTATGTCGTGCGCCTCATGCGCTCCTCTATGCTCGACGTGCTCGGGCAGGACTACATCCGCACGGCACGCGCCAAGGGCCTGCCCGAGTGGAAGGTCGTGGGCAAGCACGGCCTGCGCAACGCGCTGCTTCCCGTGGTGACCTACATCGGCACGATGTTTGCGGCGCTCATCACCGGCTCCTTCGTCGTGGAGAAGGTGTTCAGCGTGCCGGGCATAGGCAGCCTGTTCACCACGAGCGTGCTCAACCGCGACTACACGCTCATCATGGGCACGACGGTGTTCTTCGCCATCATCCTCGTCGTGTGCGTGCTCTTTATCGACATCTTGTACGTGTTGATCGACCCCCGAATCAAGTTGGACGAGTAGGTGCCTCGCATGCAGACAGACGAACAGACGATAGACCCGTCGCTGTGGGAGCCCCTGCCGCGCGAGGAGAAGAACGCCGAGGCCATCGAGAGGCCGAGCACGACGTTTGCCCAGGATGCCTGGAGGCGCCTGCGGCACAACAAGGTGGCCATGGCGTCGCTGGTGGTCATCGTGCTCATCGCCCTCATTTCCATCTTCGTGCCGTTCTTCTGGCGCTTCTCCTACGACGAGCAGAACCTTGCCATGGTGAGCTTGCCGCCGAGCTATGACTGCTATCGGATCGGACCCGACGAGAACTACTATGTGACGTCGCAGTACAACGTCATTCGCGTCGCCGACGACGGCACCCCCGAGGAGGCCCTCTCCCCGCGTCGCAAGGATACTGCCAACCTCCAGAACCTTTACGAGGTCGACGGCAAGGTCCTCACGCTGAGCTACGGCATGTACAAGGCGGCGCTCACCGAGTACAGCGCGCTGGAAAGTGCGGCGAAGGCGGCGGGGACCGACATGGTGAACGTGGCCGACGCCTCCTACCTGCAGGAGTATTTCGCCGATGACCCCGACACCACGCAGGTCACCCTCGAGCGCGCCTACTCCATCTTGGAGAACGACGTGCAGAAGGTGAGCCTCACCTACGACGGAAATCCCGTGACCGACACGGTGCACCTGCGCAACAAGACGTACATCTTCGGCACCGACAGCCTCGGGCGCGACCTGTTCATCCGCGTGGTGTACGGCGGCCGCATCTCGCTTCTTGTGGGCCTGCTCGCTGCCGTGCTCAACTTCGTGGTGGGCGTCACCTACGGCTCCATTGCGGGCTTCGTGGGCGGCAAGGTCGACAACGTGATGATGCGCATCGTCGACGCCATCGACTCCATCCCCACGACGCTCTACGTCATCCTCATCATGGTAATCGTGGGGCCGGGCCTTTTGCCCATCGTGCTGGCCTTGGGCCTCACGATGTGGATTCGCATGGCACGCATCGTGCGCGGCCAGGTGCTCACGCTCAAGAGCCAGGAGTTCGTGAAGGCCTCCACCATCATGGGGGCCGGCATGGGGCGCATCCTGCGCCGCGACCTCATCCCGACCATGATGGGCCCCATCATGGTGGCCCTGTCCATGCAGATTCCCAGCGCCATCTTCGAGGAGGCGTTCCTCAGCTTCATCGGCTTGGGCGTCTCCGCGCCGCAGGCCTCCTGGGGCACACTGTGCAACGACGCGCTCTCCGGCCTGTATATCTACCCATATCAAATGTTCATCCCCGCCATTGCCATCTCCATCACCATCCTCTCCTTGAACCTGTTGAGCGATGGTTTGCGCGATGCGCTCGACCCCAAGCAGAAGATGTGAGGTGCACATCATGGCAGACAACGAGGTTTTGAAGGACGACGGAGCCGCTGCGGCGGGCCAAGCAGCCGCCGACTCGCCCCAGGCCGCCCTGCTCGACGTGCGCAACCTGCGGACTTCCTTCTTCACGCATGCCGGTGAGGTCAAGGCCATCCGCGACGTGAGCTTCACCGTGGGGCAAGGCGAGATCGTGGGCATCGTGGGAGAGTCGGGCTCGGGCAAGTCGGTCACGTCGCTGTCCATCATGGGCCTGCTGCAGGATCCAGGCAAGGTCGTGGGCGGCCAGATCCTCTTCGAGGGGCAGGACCTGCTTGCGAAGAAGCCCTCTGAGATGCGCCGCGTGCGCGGAGCCCAGATAGCGATGGTGTTCCAAGACCCCATGACTGCCCTCGACCCGCTTTTCACGGTGGGCGACCAAATCGTGGAGACCATCCGCGAGCATCAGAAGGTCACCAAGGAACAAGCCCACGAGCGTGCGGTGGAGATGCTCTCGCTGGTGGGCATCCCCGGTCCCGAGCAGCGCATGAGGCAGTACCCGCATGAGTTTTCCGGCGGCATGCGCCAGCGCGCGATGATCGCCATGGCTTTGTCGTGCCGACCCCGCCTGCTCATCGCCGACGAACCCACCACGGCCCTCGACGTCACGGTGCAGGCGCAGGTGCTCGAGCTGCTCAAGTCGCTCAACGCCGAGATGGGCATGTCTACCATCCTCATAACCCACGACCTGGCCTGCGTCGCCTCGACGTGCAGCAAGGTCCTCGTGATGTATGGCGGGCAGCTCATGGAGACGGGCAGCGACCAGGACGTGTTCTATCGGCCCCGGCACCCCTACACGATGGGCTTGCTCAACTCCATTCCCCGCCGCTCGGTGGAGGCGGGCAAGCGCAGGCTCGTTCCCATTCAGGGCACCCCGCCCGATTTGCTCAACCCGCCCACGGGCTGTCCCTTCTACCCGCGCTGCCCCTTCGCCATGAAGATATGCGCGAGCAGGGAGGTCCCGTATTTCGAGGTAGGGGAGGGCCATCTGGCCAAGTGCTGGCTGTGCCACCCCGACGCCCCCAAGGTGGAGGGCTACGAGGCTCAGAAGGGAGGCATCGCCCATGACGCAGAGTAAGCAGGGCATGGCGGCAGCGGCACAGCGGCAGGATGCGTGCAGGGCTGCCTCGCAGGGGACGGACGCCCCGCTGCTGCAGGTGCGCGACCTCAAGATGTACTTCAAGAAGGGCTCGGGCTTTATGGGCCATGAGCCCACCTATATCAAGGCCGTGGACGGCGTCTCGTTCGATATCGCGCGTGGCGAGACGTTCGGCCTGGTGGGGGAGTCGGGCTGCGGCAAGTCCACGACGGGGCTGTCCATCATCCGCCTGTACAAACCCACCTCGGGCCAAATACTCTTCGACGGGCGCGACATCGCCGGGCTCTCCAACCGCGAACTCAAACCCTATCGCAGCCGCCTGCAGATGATCTTCCAAGACCCCTACGCCAGCCTCAACCCCCGCATGACGGTCATGGACCTCATCGCCGAGCCTATCGACATCGCGGGGACGCTTAAGGGCAAAGACCGCTCCGACCGTGTCTACGAGCTGCTTGAGCGCGTGGGCCTCTCAAGGGACCATGCCAACCGCTACCCCCACGAGTTCTCCGGCGGCCAGCGTCAGCGCATCGGCATCGCGCGCGCTCTGGCAAGCGACCCGGAGTTCATCGTGTGTGACGAGCCCATCTCGGCGCTCGACGTCTCCATCCAGGCCCAGGTCGTCAACATGCTGGAGGACCTGCAGCAGCAGATGGGCCTCACGTACCTGTTCGTGGCCCACGACCTGTCGATGGTGCGCCATATCTCGCGCCGCGTCGGCGTCATGTACCTGGGGTCGCTTGTGGAGACGGCCGAGTCGCAGGAGCTCTACGAGCATCCACTGCACCCGTACAGCCAGGCCCTCATGTCGGCCATCCCCATCCTCGACCCGGTGCGCGGCAAGGCCGAGAAGCCCAAGCTGCTCAAGGGTGAGATACCCAGCCCGCTCGACATGCCGGTGGGCTGCAGGTTCGCCTCGCGCTGCCCCCTCGCCTGCGAGCGCTGCCGCGCTGAGATGCCCGAGCTTGTCCAGGCGGCACCCGGCCATATGGTGGCCTGCCATCTGGTCAACGAGTAAAAAAGGAGTCACCGCAATGCCTACATGCTCCATCGAAGAAGCAAAAGACCTGCTCGCCCGCTTGCCGCGCACCAGCCTGGGCTTCTATCCCACGCCGTTGCACAAGCTTGAGCGCCTCTCCGCCGAGCTTGGCGTGAACATCTACCTCAAGCGCGACGACCTGTCGGGCGTGAGCACGTTCGGCGGCAACAAGATGCGCAAGCTCGAGTATCTGCTTGGTGACGCGCTCGCCCAGGGTGCGGACACGGTGTTCACTTATGGCGCCACGCAGTCAAACCACGCCATGCAGACGGTGGCGGCGGCCTGCAAGTGCGGTTTGCACCCTGTGCTCTACCTGGTGAGCGTGGTGGAGCCCGACCGTGAGACCTTGCGTGCCAACCTGCTGCTCGACTACATCTACGGGGCTGAGGTCCATATCGTGCAGATGGAGCCGGGCGAGGAGGAGGCCGACGCGGAGGCGCGTTCGTTCGCCATGGGTGCCGAGCATGTGGAGCGCCTGCGCGCCGAGGGCCAGCACCCCTACGACGTGCCGATGGGCGGGGCAAGCCCTGTGGGCTCAGTCGGCTTTGCGGGCGGCTTCGTGGAGCTCGAGGAGCAGTGTACCGCCATGGGCGTCGCGCCCGACTATCTCTATCACGCCTCGGGAACGGGCGGCACGCTGGCCGGCCTTGCTGCCGGGCGGGCTTTAGTGGGCTCGGACATGCGCATCGTCTCCGTGGCGGTGAGCCCCAAGGACGAGGGCTATGAGGCTCGCACGGCCGATTTGGCCAACCGTGCGCTTGAGGTCATGGGCGCGCCGAGTGACGTGCGAGTCGACGCGGGCGACCTCCAGGTTGAGCGTGGATACTTTGCCCCCGGGTACGAGGTCCCCAATGCGTGGGGCAACTCCGCCATACGCCGACTTGCACGCACCGAGGGCGTCCTCATGGACACCGTGTACTCGGGCAAGGCGTTCGGAGGTCTTCTAGACCACATCGAGCACGGCATCGTGCCGCAGGGCTCCACGGTCGTGTTCTGGCACACAGGTGGTGCGACCGCCCTATTCTCAGAGCCCGAGATTATCGGCGATCTGGCAAAGAAATAGTCGGCGGTCGAAGATTCGCGGGAGTCGGGGTTGTTGGGCCGCCGAAGGCCTGGAACGTTGAGGCGAGTTGAAGAGAGGCGTGTATATGGGCGATGAGAAGGCGTTTGACACTACCTGCGGCACCGGGGTTGTACCGAGTCGATGGTTCGAGCGGCTCAACGACGGCCTGCCGCCTCACATCGCCCGGCTCAAGGCAGCAGGCGACTTCGACCGGGCGACTCGCCTGATAGACGAGGCACTTGCGGGGGGCACGACCCCCGAGCTCGCGCAGGTCATGCTTGTGGAGAAGGACCGCATGGCGCGCATCCCGCATGCCTACCCGTTCACATGCGACCAGGCGCTGGAGATGGTGCGCAGGGAATGGCCCGAGTTCACGCGAGCCCAGCTCGACGAGCTGATTGACCGCAAGAGGATTGACTGGCGCTACGTGGGAGGCAAGATACGACTTATCGAGGACTTCCTCGACTCAGTGCGCATCTACCACACCGAGGTGCCCGGCTTGGCCCCGAACCCGCCGCAAGACCTGGCGGCCAGGGATGCCATGCTCGACGAGATGCGCGAGAAGGGCCATGCCGCGCGCAGGATTGTGCTGCATGCGACGCTCGAGGTCGCCGATCCCGAGCTTGACGAGCAGGCTGGGCGGGCGAGCCGGGTACGGGTGTGGCTGCCGCTGCCTAGGGCCTGCGAGCAGCAAAGCGAGATCGAGATCCTGTCCACTACGCCCGGCGCCGCGATTGCGCCAGCAGACTCGTTGGCGCGCACGGTCTATTGGGAGGGGAGCGGCCTCAGGAAGTGCGAGGTGACGTACTCCTATTTGTCGTGCGCGCCCTGGCACGACGTGGACGCGCTCATCGGTGCCGAGCGGGCGATGGGGGAGGCTGACCTTGCGCGGGCGCTTGCGGCCCCCGATGTTTCGGCCTGGCTGGGCGAGCAGGAGCCTCACATCGTCTTCACGCCGTATCTGCGTTCGCTTGCCGCGCGCATAGTGGCCCAGGCCGGTGCCGTGCGGCCCACGGAGAAGGCCCGTGCTGTCTACGAATGGGTGACGAACAACATCGACTACCGCTACCAGCCTCCCTACTTCCTGCTCGACTGTATACCGCAGATGGCGGCCACTGAGCTGCGTGCCGACTGCGGTGTCTTCGCGCTCACCTTCATCACGCTGTGCCGCATCGCGGGGGTGCCGGCCCGCTGGCAGAGCGGCTTGTACGTGCGTCCCGACGAGGCAAGCGGTCACGATTGGGCGCAGTTCTACTCGCCGGCGGCTGGGTCGTGGCTGTGGGCCGACTGCTCCTTCGGCTCGGCGGGCCGCAGGACGGGCGACACCCGCAAGCACGACCACTACTTCGGTAACCTCGACCCTTGGCGCATGGTTGCCAACGGGGACTTCTTTGCCCCGCTGGTGCCGCCGGTCGACGGGATGCGCGACGACCCCTTCGACAACCAGCGCGGAGAGATGACGGTGGACGGCGTGGGCATCACGAGCGACCGCCTCCGCCGCCCGGTGGAAGTCCTTTCTATGGAGACGGTGGATTAGGGGGAAGCGATGGACGGGAACATGAGCGAGAGGGCCTTGCGCGCCACCGGCCGCCCCAAGGTCTTCGACCTGCATTGCGACACGATAGACCAGCTTTGCATGCGCGATGTCGAGCCGTATGCGACCGAGATTGCCGAGCAGGCAAAGCTCGGGATTGACACAAGCGGGACGCTGGCGTCTAACGGCGGCGCGCTCGCGCTCGACCGCATGGCCGCCTATGCGTGGTGCCAGTGCTTTGCCGTGTGGGTGCCCGACATCTACGACGTCGAGGGGGCTCGCGGCTTTTACCGACGTGCACGCAACTGGTTCTTCGACCAGGTGCGTGCATATAGCGACATGGTCGAGCAGGTGCGCGACGCACGGCGCGTGGAGGACGTGCTTGCCGGCGGCAAAACGGCCGCCATGCTCACGATAGAGAACGGCTCGCTCATTGGGGATAATCTGGGCATCGTCGACGAGCTTGCCGCCGATGGCGTGAAGATGGTGACGCTCACCTGGAACGGCAAGAACTCCATTGGCTCGGGCAAGTGCTCGCACGAGGGGCTCACCGAGTTCGGCAAGCAGGCGGTGAGGGCGCTTGAGGACGCCCGTATCGTCGTTGACGTCTCGCATCTGAACGACGAGGGCTTCGCCAACTTGCTCAAGGTCGCGCGCCGGCCCTTCGCCGCCTCGCATTCCAACGCGCGCAGCGTGTGCAACGTGCCTCGCAACCTGACCGACGACGAGTTCCGCGCGATTTGCGACTGCGGCGGCGTTGCGGGCGTCAACTACTACCGGGGCTTCATCGTGGAGCGCGACTGCCCTGCCGCCGGCGAGGCGACTTTCGACGAGCTCTGCGCCCACATCGAGCACTTCCTCGACCTCGGAGGCGAGGACGCGCTCGTTTTGGGCAGCGATTACGACGGCAGCGACGTCCCCGTCTGGCTTGACCGCTGCGAGAAGGTGGAGGCCTTCCACACCAAGCTGCTCTCCCGTTTCGGCCGCCAAATCGTAGACAAGCTCTTCTTCGACAACGCCCGCACCTTCTTCGAGCGCAACGAGACGGCGTAAGGCGTTGCGGCCCGTCTTCACGGCAATGCGTACTTCAGGCTGGTTACAGCTTATAGTCTTGTTTTTCAAGCAACGCGACTCGGCATGCCCTCGCCGGCTTTACGTGGACGTGCCGTCATGTCGGGGCACTTGGGATACCGTCCTCCAAAGCGTGCCTTGATCATTTCCGCCATCGGGCCCTGGCCCATATCGTAGAGATTCTCTTCGGTGACCCAGCCGTAGCGGAGGTATTTCTCGGCGAGCTCCGTGCAGTAGGTGCAGTCGTAGCACTTGCGGTTGCATGTAGAGAGCCTCTTGAAGTACCCGGATGACCCAAGCGTCTTGTTGTCGACATATGCGCTGGTCTCCACGGTGTAGAAGCCGATGCTCGAGCACATGAGATCGAGCAGGTTGCCGTCGTAGCCTTCGTCGACATAGGCGTTGCACGCCCTCATGACTTTGCTGGCAAGCATGTCGCGCCCCACGATTTTGAAGAAGCATGCCGCACCCGTTCGCACGTAGGTCTCCAGCTCTTCGGGCCGCACCCAGTTCGAGCGGAAGATTTCGGCCGGGTCGGTTTCGATGCGCTCGCCGCAGGCAAACGAGAACGCCTTGCCTTCGGGCCGGGCCTCTTGAGAGCGGTGCGAGATCAGGTTCATGTGGAACGTGCGGAATGGGCACTTGTAGAGGCAGCCCTCGTTCACCATGAGTTTGACCTCCATGCCCGTGCGGCGGGCGATGGAGCCGAGCAATTTGAGGTCGCGGTTGATGCTGGTGGCAGGTGTGAACGTCGTGGCCCCCGCGTCGGCGAACGCCTGCGCGCGGCCCATGCAGTCAATCTCGCTGAGCACCGAGGCGGAGATTTCGATGTCGGGGCATGCCCGGCGCACACACTCGATGTGGAAGGGGTTGGCCAACGTCACGGCTTCGACACCGTGCTCCTCGTGCATACAGCGTATGAACCCTACAAGTTTGTTTACCTGCTCGTCCCCATACCATTCTGAGCCGCCGCATGTGGCGTTCATCGTCATGTCTACACGTACGCCCGCCGCATGGATGCGCTCTGCCACGCGCACGAACTCTTCGGTGGTCATACGGTCGGTGTTGCCTGCCCTTCCCGAGCCTGCGATTTCCTGTGGCACATTGAGGTATACCTCGCGTACTGTGTTGCCGTTGCGCCCATTGAGAGCGAGTTGGGCGTCAAGCACGCGGGAGTTGCCGTTATAGGGGAAGGAGAACGCGAGTCCGGCCATGGGGCCTCCAATGAGTTGGCGCGGCATTGGGAATCGGGTTTTGAACGGGCGGGTACGGGTTATGCCTCGAGCAGCTCGGCAAGGGAAGAGGCCCCAACCTCCGTCTCTCCCGTTGTTGTGCGTCGAGCCGTGAGCTTGCCGTTGGCAACCATCGCATTGACACGATAGACGCTCATGCCCAGTTTCTCGGCAGCCGCGTCTCGCCCGATAAACCCCCGAGGGTCATCGGGAACCTCGCGCGCAATGCGCAGAGTTCCCGAAGTGATGGGAGGCGCCCACTCAAGTCGCTCCTTTGCTGCGGCGAGCGTTTCTTTGGCGAATGGCGCGATGTGCGGGTAGTGGGCCTCGAACTGCCCGTTTGCAAGCCGTAGGATGTAGCCGCCTGGAACGGGGTTTCCATTGATATAGACGTCCCAGCGAGGCATGCCGCTCGCCTGGTCGATGGTCTCGACCCATGTGCGCTGCTGGTGTGACACATTTGCCTCCTCGTGCGCCCGGCGGCCGCCTCTTGGCGAGGGACCGCCGGGCAGATGTTTGCCTATGGCGCGACTATGCCGTTTGAGCTGCCGTCACGCTCCAGGCCGCTGCGAGCGCCGCACATCGTGCGTACAATGTATGGCGGCCTTGGACGCGTAGATGGAGGAGCGTGCTACTCCCAGCTGTCGAGGTGTGCGGCTTCGCGGCCGGCGATGCGGCCGACGCACCAGTTCTCGCTTCCGTTGCCGCCCGTGACGGCATAGGTGTGGCCGGCCATGTTGCCGAAGGAGCCGGCGGAGTACAGGCGAGGGATGGGCTCGCCGTCGGGATTGAGCACCTGCGCCTTGCCGTTGCGGCGTGCGCCGCCGATGGTGTTGCAGATGCCCGGGTAGAGGGGCAGCGCATAGAAGGGCGGGGTCTCGATCTTTGCCAGCCCGCTGCGGCCGAAGTCCTCGTCGACGCCCTTGTCGCACAGCTCGTTCCATCGGTCGATGGATGCCTTGAGCTTGTCGATCTCCATGTAGTCCGGGTCCCAGGCGTGCATGACCTCGACGAGCTCCTCAAGCGTGTCGCCCGTCTTGATCCAACCGCGCTCGAGCTCCCACTGGTTGTCGGCCGACCAGCCGTCCCAGCCGCCCAGCTCGGGGTCGAGGCCGGGGGTGGTGTAGCCGATGCCCGTGCCGCCGGCCTCGATGCTCGCCCCGCCTACCATGTTGCCCAGCGAGCCGCCCTCGAAGGCGGTTTGGTCAAAGACCCACCAGGAGGGGATGCGGTCGAAGTCGCAGATTTCCTCGTCGAAGTTGGCATAGGGCTTCCACCCTCCGTGGGGCATGAACGTGTCCTCGTTGATGAAGCGGTCGCCCCTGCGGTTTACCTCGATGTAGTTGTCGGTGGGTATGGTGCAGCTCACGCCGCCCGGGACGATTTCAGGGTCGTCGAACCAGCAGTTGGCTCCGCCGCAGACCTGCTGCATGTGCCATAGGTCCGCACCGACCTTCTGCGCCATGCCGATGCCGTCGCCTGTGTTGTACTTCCAGCCATAGAAGCCGCGCATCGGGTAGCACTTGAGGTACTTTGCCTGCAGGTCGAAGTTGAACTCGAAGCCTCCTGTGCACAGGCATACGCCCTTGCGGGCTTTTACGGCCTTCTTCGTCTCGTCGTCGCCGATGAGGGTGTACGCGCCCAGGATCTCCTTGGTGATGGGGTCTTGGATGAGCTCCTCGTCATGGCAGTCGAAGAGAATCTCGATACCGCGGTCTTTGATGTGCTGGTCGAGAACCTCGAACGTGGCGACACCCCAGCCCGTGCCTTGGCCGACGTACATCTGGTCGAAGCCGGTGAAGAAGTCGTATTCGGCGCGCGCCGAGTCGCCCAGGGTGTAGTCGATGCCGTATTTGTCGGCGTAATCGGCGTTTTGCACGGCCTCTTCCGCCCAGGCCTGGCACACGTCCATGGGCGTCTGGCCGTGAAAGGCCTCAAAGGCGAACTGAGCCGCCGCGTCGGCGTCATGCGGGCATGTCCACTGGCCCATGTTGATGGAAGAGCTGCCGCCGCCGCGGAACGGGGACTTTTCGAGGAACATGACCTC
>CAKUKJ010000046.1 GCA_934662525.1 uncultured Coriobacteriales bacterium
GGCACATCGAAGGCGATGCCCGCAAAGTTCATGTGCGTGCCCAAGGCGATGAGGGAGTCGGCATCGTCGGCGTCGCCCTGATCCTGCGCGCCGGCTTGCTCGGCGGCCTGGGCCACCGCGTCGAGCGCGCTGCCCAGAGCAGAGGAATCGGCCGCAAAGGCAGGGGCGGCAAGGCAGGTGCCCGCCACGGCGAGCGACAGGACGGCCGGGGCGATGAGCTTGACGGACTTGTACATGGATCCTCCTTTGAACGGCGCATGCCGGCCGAAAGCCATCGCCACCGCGCCCGAGCCCGCTGCGACGACTTCCCCCGACACTGCGGCTTCCCCTAAAAGAAAAGGCGGCGACAAGTATACCTTGCCGCCGCCTCGAAGGCCTATCGGATGACGTCGCAACCCATGTACGGGCGCAGGACCTCGGGCACCGTGACCGTGCCGTCGGCGTTCTGGTAGTTCTCCAGAATGGCGGCCATCGTGCGGCCGGCGGGCAAGCCGCTGCCGTTGAGCGTGTGCACGAGGCGCGTGCCCTTGAAGGCGGCCGGGTCGGAGTAGCGGATGTTGGCGCGGCGGGCCTGGAAGTCGCCGCAGTTGGAGCAGGAGCTGATCTCCTTGTAGGAGTTGTAGCTGGGCAGCCACACCTCCAGGTCGAACGTCTGGCGGGCAGAGAAGCCCAGGTCGCCGCCGCACAGGTTGATGATGCGGTAGGGCAGGCCCAGCGACTGGAGCACGAACTCGGCCTCCTCCACCATGGCGGCCAGGCAGGCGTCGGACTCCTCGGGCTTGGAGAAGTTCACCATCTCGACCTTGTCGAACTCATGCTGGCGGATGATGCCGCGCGTGTCGCGGCCGGCAGACCCCGCCTCCTCGCGGAAGCACGGGGTGAAGGCGGTGTAGTGCAGCGGGAGCTTGGCCCCGTCGATGACCTCGTCGCGATGCATGTTGGTCAGCACGACCTCGGCCGTGGGGATGAGGTACATGTCCTCTTCTTCGCCGCGCACGTGATAGAGGTCGTCCTCGAACTTGGGCAGCTGGCCCGTGCCGTACAGCGTGGCGCGGTTGGCGATGACGGGCATCCAGAACTCCTGGTAGCCGCGCGAGGCGTGCGTGTCCACGAAGTAGTTGATGAGGGCGCGCTCAAGGCGTGCGCCCATGCCGGCCAGCACCGTGAAGCGGGCGCCGGACAGCTTGACGCCGCGGTCGAAGTCGAGGATGCCCAGGTCGGTGCCAAGGTCCCAGTGCGGCTTGGCCTCGATGCCCTCGGCCGCGAAGTCGCGCGGGGTGCCCCAGCGCTTGACCTCCACGTTGAAGGTCTCGTCGAGGCCCTCGGGGGCGGCGTCGGCCGGGATGTTGGGGATATGGCTCACAAGCTCGGTCTCGGCGGTCTCGAGCTCGTCGCGGCGGGCGTCGAGCTCGGCGATGCGGTCCTTCATCGAGGCGACCTCGGCACGCATGGCGGCAGCCTCCTCGGCGCGACCGTCCTTCATGAGGGCGCCGATCTCCTTGGAGGAGCTGTTGCGCTTGGCCTGGAGAGCCTCGACCTCCTGAATCACCTCGCGGCGCTGGGAGTCCAGCGACAGGAAGCGGTCCTTGTCCCACGAGCCGTGGCGCTTGGCCATGGCGGCGTCGAGGACCTCGGGGTGCTCGCGAAGCAAGCGAATGTCGTGCATGTCGTTCCTCCTGTGGTGTGGCGGCCCCAGAATGAGGCCGCAAAGGCTGTGATGCCCTCCGCCGTGCGCATGACGTGCGGGCGAATCGCATAATTCCGTCATTTTAGCCCCTGAAGCAAGCTAATGTGGGGGTATGCTATCGCACGCATGTATCTACCACAGCTGGAGGACCCATGGATTTCTTTTTGTGGCTGTTCGGATGGCCGACCGAGTCTGGTTTCACGCTTTTCGGCATGGAAAACGGCGTCGTGTTCCTCGTCTTCGGCGGCATGCTCGCCTTCCTGATCGTTGCCTATCTCGCCGAGCGCAAGACGCACAAGATGTTCTACAACCACCCCGTCGAGGAAGACAAGGACTGGTGGGAGGACGAGGACGACGACTGGGACGACGATGACGAGGAAGACGACGATGACGAGGACGACAAGAAGTAGTCTTATCTAGCGCCCGCGTTACGTCTCTCCTACCGCCCGCGAACAAGGAGGCGTCCCCGTGACGACCGACAACGAGAAAGCCGGCACCGCCGACGTCAAGCCCGCCGCACAGCAGCCCGCAGGCGAGAACGCCGGGGCGCAGCAAGATGCCGCCGAGGTACCAGACGGCCCCATCGTGACCGAGGGAGAGGCCGTGCCCGCCAAGAAGGTGCCGCTGCCGCTCAAGGTGTTCGGCGTGCTCTCGATCATCCAGGGCGCAGGCGAGATCCTCCTGCTGCTCGGCGTGCTGCTCGCCATCATCCTGGCATTCGTGTTCGAGATCGACATCTCGCAGTACACCAACGGCGTCCCGCTGCAAAAGCCGGTCCTGGCGCTTATGATCGTGCTGGCTTCCGTGCTGGCCCTTCTGTCGGGCTTCGAGATCGCGCTGGGCGTGCTGCTCATCAAGAACAGGCGTCGCCACTCCGCGCAAATCGCGCGAACCATCATGGTGCTGCTTGTGGCCCAGCTCATCCTCAACATCCTGAACACGGGCGTCGGCCCCGAGCTCAGCCAGCTGGGCATCTCCATCATCTTCATGATCGTGCTGCAGATTTACCTCGACCCATCGCTCGTGGAAGAGCGCGCCCTCGACCGCATGCTGCGCAAGCTCGACGCGCGCAGCCGCGAGGAGGAGCGTCTGGAGCACCTCAAGAAGTACGGGGGCAAGGCTCCTTTCAAGCTCACGTTCTTCAACCTGTTCTGGACGTTCGTCATCTGCTGCGTGCTGGGCGTCATCATCGAGACGATTTACTGCCTCGTGGTGGGCGCGGGCTACATGGATCGCGCAGGCCTGCTCTACGGCCCGTTCTCACCCATCTACGGCTTCGGCGCGGTGCTCATGACCATTGGCCTCAATGGCATCCGCGACAAAAACCCCCTGCCCATCTTCCTGCTCAGCGCCGTCATCGGCGGTGCGTTCGAGTTCCTGGTGAGCTACTTGTTGGAATACGCCTTCGGCATCACCGCCTGGGACTACACAGGGTCGTTCCTGTCTATCGACGGGCGCACGAACGGCTTCTTCATGGCAGCCTGGGGCTTGCTGGGCCTGGCATGGGTGAAGTTCCTCATGCCCGCTATCTTCGACCTCATCCACAAGATCCCGTGGAACTGGCGCTACGGCGTGACGACCGTCGCGCTCATCCTCATGCTCATCGACGGCGGCCTCACGCTTGTGAGCTACGACCGCTGGTTCTCGCGCCAGGTGGGCATTCCCGCCGAGACGGCCGTGGAGGAGTTCTGCGACGAGCATTACCCCGATTCGTGGATGGAGAACCGCTTCCAGACCATGACGATGAACGCCAGCAACGCCGCACGCTAAGAGAAAAGGCCGGGTAACCGGCCTTTTTCATCTCTCAAAACGCACGAAGGCCTCTGGTGTGCCAGGGGCCTTCGATTAGCATTCGTACACTGATTCGCCCATAAGCCTCGTGTCATAGAGCGAACCGTCGAACTCGCTGCGGAACGCCGCCGTGCGCAGCAGGCTGCGGGCGGCCTTGATGAAGGTCGACGTTGCAGGAGTCTTGAGCACCACGAGGTCCACCGTCTCCTCCTGCATGGCGACGAACTCCACGCTCTTGAGCTGGCGCGCAGGCTTTGCCGACGTGACGGCGACGCTTGCCAGGCCGCGCGACACCATGAGGGCCTGTGCAAGCTCCGATGCCGCCGGGCGGTCGTAGCCGGCAAGGGCGTCTCCGCGCGCCTCCAGGTACTTGAGCTTCTCGTCGAGAAGCACGCGCGCGGCCGCGCCGCGCTCGCGGTTTGCAATCACCACGCCGGGCTTGAGCAGGTCGGCCCACTCATAGAGCCCCAACGGGTTGCCCGCCCCCACCGTAAACCCCACCTTGCGCTTGAAGAGCCTGAAGGCGACCGCCGGCACCCCCGGCAGCAACGCGCGCAGATAGGGAGCGTTGTACGCCCGGTCGTGCTCGCTCCATAGGCCCACGACGGCCGCGTGGGCGCCGCCCGCATACATGCGCGCGAGGCTCATGTAATCGTTAGTGTGGGAGCGCAACGCCTTGACGCCAAGGCCAGCCAGGTAGTTTGCCAGAACATCGGCCACCATGTCTTGGCCGCCCACCACAATGGAGCCGCGCACCCATGCCGGCACCTCGTCGAGCACGTCGGCAGGCACGGGCACGATGCCCGGCTCGGCGGTGCCGCTGCCGCATGAGCCCGCAGGCCCCTCGCCCGAACCGGCGACGGCCCCTTCTAGGTGCCTGCGCACGTCGTCATACCGGAAACGCATCTGCCTGCCCACGCGATACGAGGGCAGTTCTCCCGTGCGGGCAAGCTTGTACACGGTGTTGCGGCTCAAATGCAGGATTCGCGTGACGTCTTCCACACGAAGCGCGTCGCCTTGGGCAAACCCCAGGTCGGTCGATTCTATAGGCCGGGCAGGCAGCCCCTGCACGGCATGCTCGGCGTTTGTATCTTCAGCCACAAGCCCTCCCAAGGCTTTAAAGCTTAGAGCTGTATCAAATGGTACTCATTAGCACGACTTGGTATTAGTATATGCCAGTCTGCCTCGTTTGTTCGTTGCATATGTCACACAAGAGTACTATCCGTCTTGTTGTTCTAGATAGTTTGCTCTTAAACGCGAGATGCGTCTCGCACATACATTTACCCTCCCAAGGGACGAAGGCCAGTTCGATGCAGAGTCGGGCGGCTTTCGTTTTATTTGGTCGCTTTTACAGACGCATGGGCATACGCATCAAGTATCCTATACGGACGGCAAACGGGAGGCCTTCATGGTAAACGTTCTCATCAGACTCATACGTGTGCTGCCCATATTGGCGATCGTGGCCGTCGTCACAGCCGTGCTCTACGGCCTCCTGGTAGCAACAAGCACGCGCGACAGGGCGCGCCGCATCCTCGTGCGCGTCCTCAGCTGGGTGAACGGCGGCCTCACCGTCGTGTTTACCCTCATCACGCTGTATGCCCTCTCCGAGAACAACGTCTATGTTTTGGAAATAGCGGACGTGAGCGCCGCACTTTTTGCCATCGTGTTCATCATCGTGCGCATCGCAGCCTGGCGCATGCGCGCAAAAGCGTCCGCAAAGGAAACCAAGCATGCCTAGCGCCCGTCTCGACCTCGTCCTCTCCAAGCTGGGCAAATGTCCCTCGCGCGCCCAGGCGAAATCCGCCATCGAGCAGGGGCTTGTGTTTGTGAACGGGCAGGCCTGCACCAAGGTGAGCGCGACGGTGACGCCGGCCGACAAAATCGAGGTGCGCGGGGTCGCCTGCCCATATGTGGGCAGGGGCGGGCTCAAGCTGGCACGCGCCCTTGAGCTGTGGAATATCGACCTGGCAGGGCTGAGATGCGTGGACGCCGGCGCCTCCACGGGCGGCTTCACCGACTGCATGCTGCAGGCGGGCGCGGCGCACGTGTGGTCCATCGACGTGGGCCACGATCAGCTGCACGCCCGCCTCCTTGCCGACGAGCGCGTCACAAGCCTGGAGGGTCTCGACATCCGCGACGCCACGCCCGAGCTCATGGGCGGAGAGGCAGACTTTTTGGGGTCGGACGTGTCGTTCATCTCGCTGGGCAAGGTGCTGCCGAGCTTGGCCGCGCTCGTACGCTCGGGCGGACATGCCGTGTGCCTCATCAAACCCCAGTTCGAGGCGGGCCCCGAGCATGTGGGCAAGCGCGGCGTCGTAAAGGATCCGCAGGTGCACCGCGACGTGATCGCCGGCGTCGTAGAACAGGCCCGCGAGGCGGGATTCGCCGCGCTCGACCTTGCCCACTCCCCCATCAAAGGCCCAGAAGGCAACATCGAGTACCTGGTCTACCTGGAAAGGGGCGCACAAGACGCCGGCACGGTCGATGCCGCCCGCATAGGCGAGGTCGTGGCGCAAGCCCACGCCGAGCTCAACGCATAAGGCAGGCCTACTTGCCCGCAATCCCGTCAAGCACCGCGTCGGCCAGGTCTTTGACGTTGCTGCCGAGCTCCTTGGCACCATCGACGAAATCCTTTGCCTTGTTTGAGGCGTCCTGGATTGCGCCGGCGGCGTCGGAGAGCACTTGGCCTGCGGCGTCGGCGGCCTTGCCCACGGCTTCGGAGGCGGCGGTCGCAACCTCGTTGGCGGTCTGGGCCGCCGCGTCGGCGGCCTCGCTCACGGAAGACTTCGCGCTCGCATAGCCCTCAAGCACGGGCGTCACCTGGCTTATGACGCCGTCGAGCTCCTCTACGACGTCGAGCAGCTGCTCGCGGGCCTCGTTGAGCTCGTCGAAGTGGAAGGTGCCCAGGCCGGAAAGCGTCTGCGCGTCGGCGTCGAGGGCAGTCTTGGAGCTGCGGAGCGTCTCAAGGGCGCCGTCGACGCTCGCGAGGGAGCCTGCGATGTCATCCGCGCTCGAGAGGCTCAGCCCAGCCGTTGCACCGCCCGTCAGGGCGTCGCGCAAGCCCATGCCAAGCGCGCTCAGGCCGGCCGAGGAGATGCCCCGCACGGCGTCGGACAGCGGCATGACCGTGGTGTCCATGACGTCTTGCCCCACGCCCACGAGCGTGCGCGCGCCCCGAACATCATCGCCCAACACGGGCAGGGCCGCCGCAATGTCCCACACGCCCCCGCTGAGCTCGGATGCGATGCCGTCGATCGACGTGTCGATGCTGGATAGAAGCCCGGTCGCAGCATCCACGTCGTAGGACTCAAAGGCGTCCTCAAGCGACGATGCGTCTGACTCAATCTGCGAGGCCAGCGGCATGATGCGCCGATAGCTGCCCCACAGCATGGCCGCAAAGGCGCCTGCTGCGACCACGAGCGCCACGACCACGCCGAGCGCGACCTTGACCGCCACGCCTCCATGCCTTTTCTCTTCCCGCATCTGCCCAGCCATGCCGCACCTCCATCGCGCGCCCACTGCCTGGCGCCCATCCAACCACACAAAAAGGCGGGAACCCACAACGCCCGCAGGTTCCCGCCAACATTACATCTACAGCCGCAGCGGGTTCTGGTTACGCCCCCGCCCCCGCCTGGGTGCCGCGCGCCATAGCGCGCAAATACTCCAGGTTCGCGTCAACCTGGGCCTGGCACTCGGCGACCATCCAGTCGTTGCCCGGCTTGAACATGTGCTTGAAGCGGCCCTGGGGCTTCAGGAACTCCTCCACCGGCTTCACGCGGCGCTGCTCAGTGAGGGTCCACACACCGTTCTCCACCTCGAAGAGCGGCCAGAAGTTCGTCTCCACACCCAGGCGCGCGATCTCCACCGTCATGTCAAACGGGATGCGCCAGCCGCGCGGGCAAGGCGCGAGGACGTTGATGAACGCGGGGCCGTCGAGGTTGATGGCCTTCTCGGCCTTGCGCACGAGGTCCTGCCAGTGGCTGATGGAGGCCTGCGCGATATAGGGGATGTGATGGGCGGCCAGGATGGACGTGAGGTCCTTGCGGCGCTGCATCTTGCCCAGGCCGCACGAGCCCACCTCGGAGGTCGTGGTCCAGGCGCCGTAGGGCGTGGCGCCGGAGCGCTGGATGCCCGTGTTCATGTACGCGCCGTTGTCGTAGCACACGTACACCATGTCGTGGCCGCGCTCCATGGCGCCGGACAGCGACTGCAGGCCGATGTCGTAGGTGCCGCCATCGCCGCCGAAGGCCACGAATTTGACCTTCTTGTCCTGCGGGATCTTGCCGGCGCGCTTGAGCGCCTTGAAGGCCGCCTCCACGCCGGAAAGCGTTGCCGCAGAGTTCTCGAAGGCGTTGTGGATGAAGGGAACGTCCCAGGAGTTGTATGGGTAAACCGTCGTGGAGACCTCCAAGCAGCCGGTTGCGCTGGAGACGACGACGGGGGTGTCGCCTGCGCCCATGAGCACCTGGCGCACGGCGATGGAGGCGCCGCAGCCGCCGCACAGGCGGTGACCCGGGGCCAGGCGGCAGGGGAGCTCGGTGAGTTGCTTCAAATTGGCCATCGTTGGTGCCTCCTTTCTTTAGCGATTGCCCTTGTAGGTGAGGGCGGGCAGGAGAGCGGGGTCTTTGAGCTCGTCGTAGATGTCGCGCACGATCTGGCAGGTGAGGTCGGCGCCGCCCAGGCCGTACATGTAGGCACGCACGGGCACGGTGAGGCCCGCGTCGTACATGGCGGCCTTCACCTCGGCGGCGACGGGGCCTCCCACGCCTCCGAACGATTCGGAGCGGTCGAGCACAGCCACGGCCTTGCAGACGCGCAGCGCCTCAACGATCTGCTCTGCGGGGAAGGGTCTGAACACGCGGATGTTCACGACGCCCACGCGCTGCCCCTCATCGCGCAGCTGGCGGGCCACATGGCGCACGGTGCCGGCGGCCGAGCCGATGATGACGACGGCGCGCTCGGCGTCTTCCATGCCGTAGGTGTGCACGCAGGCCATCTCGCGGCCGCAAATCTCAGACCACGCGGAGAAGACCTCGTCGATGACGGGTTTGGCGGCGTCCTGGGCGCGGCGGCACGCGAGCTTGGACTCCATGACGATGGTGCCGTTGGCGTAGTTGCCGTGCGCGACGGGCTGCGCAGAGGTGAGCAGGCCGTAGGGAGCCTCGTACTCGCCCACGAACTCGGCCACGGTCGCGTCGTCCATAAGCTCGCAGCGCTCGTAGGCATGGCTTGTGGTGAAGCCGTCGAGCGTGGTGAGGACGGGGAGCATGACCTGGTGGTTCTCGGCGATGCGGAATGCGCATACCGTGTTGTCGTACGCCTCCTGGGCATTCTCGGCAAACATGACGATCCAGCCCGTGTCGCGCATGCCCATGATGTCGGAGTGGTCGGCGTGGATGTTGATGGGGGCCGAGATGGTGCGGTTGACGTTGGCCATGACGATGGGCAGGCGCATGCCGGCCGCAATGGGCAGCTCCTCGTACATGAGCGCGAGGCCCTGCGAGGAGGTGGCCGTGACGGCACGGGAGCCGGCGGCTGCGGCGCCGATGGTGGCGCTCATGGCCGAGTGCTCGCTCTCCACGTTGACGTACTCGGTGTGCACGCGGCCGTTGGCCACGAACTTGTCGAACTCCTCGACGATGATGGTCTGGGGCGTGATGGGGTAGGCGGCCATGACGTCGGGCTCGGCCTGACGCAGGGCGTTGGCGACCATGATGTCGCCGGATGCCGCCAAAACGGTCTGGGTCGCCATTATGCCTGCACCTCCGCTTGCTTCGCGTCCTGCTCGTTGACCATGGAGATGACGCCGAACTTGCACTCGCGGGCGCACACGCCACAGCCCTTGCAGTGCTCGTAGTCGATGCCCGTCATCCGTCCGTCCTTGACCTCGATGGAAGCGTCGGGGCAGTACACCCAGCAGATCATGCAGTTCTTGCACGCGTCGGCGTTCCAGATGGGGCGCATCGTGCGCCAGCCGCCCGTCTGCACAAGGCGCGAGGTGCCGGGCTCGGGGGCGACGCAGCCCAGCGGAATCTCGTCGTACTTCCACGAGTCATACGAGGAAATGTCCCAGCTCATGTTAGAAAACGACCTCCTCATAGGCGCGGCGGACGCTCTCAAGGTTGCCGGCGACGACCTTCTCGTTGAACTTCTTGGAGAACTCGCGCTCGATGTGGGCAAGCACGTTGTCCAGGGTCATGACGCCGCACACGCGCGCCATGGCGGCCACGAGCGGCGTGTTGGGGATGTTGCGCCCGATGGTGTCGAGCGCGATCTGCGTGGCGTCCACGCAGGCCACCGCGATGCCGGCGGGCACGCTCAGCGCCTCACGGACCTCGGCGGGGCTCTTGCGCGTGTTGACGATGACGGTGCCGGCGGGCTTCATGCCCTCGAGCACGTCGACCTGGCCCAGAAGGGTGGTGTCCATGACGACGACGATGTCGGGGTTGACCACGTTGTTGTGGATCTCGATGGGCTCGTCGGACAGACGGGTGTACGCCTTGAGCGGCGCGCCTGTGCGCTCCGGGCCAAACTCGGGCATGGCCTGCATGTAGCGGCCGTTGCCCATGGCGATCTCGGCCACGAGCTGGGCGGCGGTCACGGCGCCTTGTCCTGCGCGCGCGTGCCAGCGAATCTCGGTCAGCTGCTGCATGTCCTCTCCTCTCCTTCTCCCTGCGCGGGCCCCATCAGGCGCCCGCTTGATAAAAAGGCCGCTCGCAGCATGGCGGGCGGCCTTTCTGTGTCACTCGTTGATGTGCGAAACGCCGGGGTTTAACGGTCGCCGAGGCGCTCGACGAGCTGCTCGCGCTGGCGCACGCCGAGACCCTGGACGCGACGGGACTCGGAGATGCCGAGCTCCTCCATGAGCTTGACGGTCTTGGCGACGCCGAATCCGGGGACGGACTCGATGAGGGCGGAGACCTTCATGCGCTTGGCGATGTCGTTGTCCATCTCAAGGACGTCGGCGATGGAGATCTTGCCGGCCTTGATGTCGTCGCGCAGCTGGGCGCGGTCGTGACGGGCCTGGGCCGCCTTGGCAAGAGCCTCGGCGCGCTGGGCGGTGGTGAGGTTGGGCACGTTGCTCTTGGTCATAACAAAACTCCCTTGGGGTGCAAAGGTTGCTGGTTGCTCTGAAAGCGCCCATAGCATGACATACTTCACCTGCGGATTCAATCAAAAAAGCCTGAAAATCGGATGTGCGGGCAGCATTTTTTCGCATAGCAGAATCCCATGGCCGCAGCTAGGACGCTCGGGCGGACGCCCAATGTTACAGGTGAGTAACGTTTGGGGCGCGCAAGGCTCGTTTGCCTAAAAACACGCCCCGCCCATGGGCGGGGCCGCCGCAGATGCCGATAATGGGCGCGGGTGCAGTCACCTGAGAAGGAGCGCTATGACAAGGATTCAAGAGCTGACCCCCGAGTTCGGGGAGTACTTGCGGGACGAGTCGCGCAGCTGCGGGCATGCCGAGACCATCTCGTTTCCCCGCACGACCGGCGAGGTGCGCGAGGTCTTGCGCGAGCTGGCTGAGCGCGACGAGCGCGACGGCACGTTCACGCCCGTATGCGTGCAAGGCGGGCGCACCGGCCTGGCCGCAGGGGCGGTCCCGGCG
>CAKUKJ010000047.1 GCA_934662525.1 uncultured Coriobacteriales bacterium
GTCCAGCTCCTCCTGGATCTTGTCGCGCTCCAGGCCGGTGAGGCGCTTGAGGCGCATCTCCAGGATGGCGCTCGTCTGCTCCTCGGTGAAGCCGAAGCGCGCGATCATGCGCTCCGAGGCCTCGGAGTCGGTGCGCGAGGAGCGGATGATGTTGATGACCTCGTCGATGTTGTCGAGGGCCATGAGCAGGCCCTCGAGGATGTGCGCGCGAGCCTGGGCCTTCGCCAGGTCGTAGCGCGTGCGCCTCGTGACGACCTCGATCTGGTGGTCGATGTAGTGTTGCAGCATCTCCCGCAGGGAGAGCTGCTTGGGCACGCCGTTGACAAGCGCCAGGTTGTTGCAGCCGAACGTCGTCTGCAGCGAGGTGTGCTTGTAGAGGTTGTTGAGCACGACCTCGGGCACGGCGGAGTTCTTGAGCTCGATGACGAGGCGCAGGCCCTTGCGGTTGGACTCGTCGCGCATGTCGGCGACGCCCTCGATGCGCTTCTCGTTGACGAGCTGGGCGATCTTCTCCTGGAGCATGCCCTTGTTCACCGTGTAGGGGAACTCGGTGAACACGAGCTTGTTGCGGCCCGTCTTGCTTGTCTCGACATGCGCCTTGGCACGCACGGTAAGCGAGCCGCGGCCCGTCTCGTAGGCCTCGCGGATGCCGTCGGAGCCCATGATGATGGCGCCGGTGGGGAAGTCGGGGCCGGGCATGACGGTCATGAGCTCGTCGACCGTGGCGTCGGGGTTGTCGATGAGCATGCAGGTGGCGTCGATGGCCTCGCCGAGGTTGTGCGGCGGGATGTTCGTCGCCATGCCGACGGCGATGCCGGCCGAGCCGTTGACGAGCAGGTTGGGGAAACGCGCAGGCAGCACCACGGGTTCGCGCATCGAGCCGTCGTAGTTGGGCTGCCAGTCCACCGTGTCCTTGTTCAGGTCGCGCAAAAGCTCCATGGCGGGCTTGGCCAGACGCGACTCGGTGTAACGCATGGCTGCCGCCGAGTCTCCGTCGATGTTGCCGAAGTTGCCGTGGCCGTCTACCAGCGGCACGCGCATGGAGAACCACTGGGCTTGGCGCACCATCGTGTCGTACACGGCGGAGTCGCCGTGGGGGTGGTACTTGCCGATGACTTCGCCGACCGTCCAGGCGGACTTCTTATGAGGCTTGTTGGGATAGATGCCCGCCTCGTTCATGGCATAGAGGATGCGGCGGTGCACCGGCTTCAGGCCGTCGCGCACGTCGGGAAGGGCGCGGGCGGTGATGACGCTCATCGAGTACTCGATGAACGACTGCTCCATCTCGCCGCCGAACTCGGTGAGCTGCAGCTGGGCCGGTGCGATGTCGTCCAGGCCCGTCTCAAGCTCCTCCTCGTCATCTTCCTCTTCTTCGTCCTCCACGTCCTCGCCGGTCTCATCGGGAGCGTCGGGGTCGTAGCCGGGCGTGTCGGAGTCACCCTCCTCGGCCCGCGCCATGAGGCGGCGCAGGTCGTCGGGCAGGCCCACTCCCTCGTTCATGTTGTTGGAATCGTCAGCCACGCTGCAGCCTTTCTCTACGTGGTCCTATTCAATAAGTCCAGATGAACCGCTAAATATCGAGATACCTGGCATCCTTGGCGTGGCGCTCGATATAGGCCCTTCGATACTCCACCTGGTTGCCCATGAGCTCGCGCACGGCGCGCTCGGCCTTGGCGGCGTCCTCGATGGTCACACGGCGCAGGATGCGCGTCTTGGGGTCCATCGTGGTGTCGGCAAGCTGCTGGGGGTCCATCTCGCCCAGACCCTTGTAACGCTGAACGTTGTACTTCTTGCCGATGTCGTTGCCGGCCTCGTCGATGAGGCCGAGCGAGCGCAGGCGGTCGTTCAGCAGCTCCTCCTCGGCCTCCTTGCCCGTGGGGTAGACGTAGTGGATCTTCTTGCCCACCTTCACGCCGAAGATGGGCGGGCAGGCCGCATACACGTACCCCGCCTCGACGAGCGGGCGCATGTACTTGTAGAAGAACGTCATGAGCAGGATGCGGATGTGCGCGCCGTCGACGTCTGCATCGCTCATGATGATGATCTTGTGATAGCGGGCCTTGGACAGGTCGAAGTCGCCGCCCTCGCCCGTAGCGTCGGTGACGCCCGTGCCGATGGCCGTGATGAGCGCCTGGATGGTCTCAGATGAGAACGCGCGGTGGTCGCCCACGCGCTCGACGTTCAGGATCTTGCCGCGCAGGGGAAGGATTGCCTGGATGTCTCGGCGACGGCCGTCCTTGGCCGAACCGCCTGCCGAGTCGCCCTCGACGATGAAGAGCTCGGTCATCGCGGGTTCGCGCACCGAGCAGTCAGCGAGCTTGCCGGGAAGCGACGCACTCTCGAGCAGGCCCTTGCGGCGCGTGGCCTCACGGGCCTTGCGGGCGGCCGTGCGGGCCTTGCTCGCCGAGATGGCCTTGTTGCAGATGGCGCGCGCCTGGGTGGGATGCTCCTCAAAATACTCCTGCAAGCCAGCGGCGACGGCCTGCTGGGTGAGGTTGCGCATGAAGGTGCTGCCGAGCTTGGCCTTCGTCTGGCCCTCGAACTGCGGGTCGGCCAGCTTGACGGAGATGACGGCCGTCAGGCCCTCGCGGGTGTCGTCTCCCGTGAGGTTCTGGTCCTTGTCCTTGAGGATGCCCTGCTTGCGCGCGTAGTCGTTGATGGTGCGGGTGAGCGCGGTGCGGAAGCCCTCGAGGTGCGTGCCGCCGTCGATGGTATAGATGTTGTTGGCGAACGTCATGACCTTGGCGCCGTAGCCGGTGTTCCATTGGATGGAGACCTCGACCTCGCCGCGCTTGTCCTCGGGGGCGTCGTCGGCAGACTTGCCCTGCACGTAGATGGGCTTGGAAAGGCCGGGCAGGATCTCGTTGCCCTCGTTGAGGAACTTGACGAAGTCGTTGATGCCGCCCTGGTAGCAGTACTCCTCCACACGCGGGGTGAGCTCGCGCTCGTCGGTGAAGACGATCTTGAGGCCGCGGTTGAGGAAGGCCGTCTCCTGCAGGCGCGCGGAGATGGTGTCGTGGTCGTAGACCGTCGTCTCCTGGAAAATCTCAGGGTCGGGCCAGAACGTGACCTTCGTGCCCGTGATCTTCGTCTTGCCGATGACCTCGATCTGCTTCACGGTCTTGCCGCGGGAGAACTCCATGGTGTGGATTTCTCCATCGCGCTTGACCTCGACCACGAGGCGCTTCGACAGGGCGTTGACGACCGAGACGCCCACGCCGTGCAGGCCGCCGGAGACCTTGTAGCCGCCGCCTCCGAACTTGCCGCCGGCGTGCAGGATGGTCATGACGACCTCAAGGGTGCTCATCTTGCGCTTGGGGTGCTTGGCCACGGGGATGCCGCGGCCGTTGTCGACGACCGTCACCGAGTTGTCGAGGTGCACGGTGACCTCGATACGGGTGCAGAACCCCGCCATGGCCTCGTCGACCGAGTTGTCCACAATCTCCCACACCAGGTGATGCAGGCCCATGGAACCGGTGGAGCCGATGTACATGCCGGGGCGCTTGCGCACGGCTTGCAGACCCTCAAGGATCTGGATGTCTTCGGCGCCATAGGAATGCGTGTTTTCCGCCACGGATTTCCTCTCTTCTCTGTGCTCGTGCGAGCGTCGAGGGGCCGCGTGCGCGGCCCGCAGTCGATTCGAGTGGATTATACCGTGCGGTATAGGTTGGGGGATAAACACCAGTGCAAATGCGCAGGAAAGCTATCTGTGGGGCACTCAAACGGCTTATTTCCGGCTTTTCAGCCGTTGTTGGACTTTTTCCACCTGAGACTTGCCGTCATGGCCTGACGCGCCCTCTCCTTAAGCCTTGGGTCGGAGATGCACGCGATTTGGGCCTCCACCCACTCCCCTTCGGCCGCGTTGAGGTCGGGAAGGTCGGCCGGCTCATAGGCACGCTCGACCACCTCGTCGTGCGCAGGCGCGGCATGCACGCGTGAGGAGACCTGAAACCGCAGGTACCTTGCACGCAGATCCGGCTGGGCCCGTTCGGCCCGCATGTTCCATTCGGCGAGGATGGCAGGGGCGTTGAGCTGAAACTCCTGGGCCCACAGGGCCGAGTCGGTATACAGCACGAGCTCAAGGCCCTGCTTTCTCTGCACGGGGTAGCAGCCCACGACATGGGATCGCAGGCGTCTGTCGCGCAGCGCGCGCACGATCCCCATGGCGCGGCCTATCTGGGACGTCGTGCGCCCCTTGCTCGCGGCGCGGGCCACGACGTCGTCGAACACCGTCACGGCAGCCTCACCACCTTTGCGGCGTCAAGCTCGGCATGTGAGAAGTAATCGAGGTTCGTGGTCGTCACGATCGTCTGGACACCGGCGCCCACCAGGCCCAGCAGACGGCTGCGCCGGTCTGCGTCAAGCTCGCTCATGACGTCGTCGAGCAGAAAGAGCGGATACTGCCCCGACATCTCGGCCACCAGCTCAACCTGGGCAAGCTTGACGGCAAGCACAAGCGAGCGCTGCTGGCCCTGCGAGGCAAACGCCCGGGCCGAAATCTGCGCGATGGTGAACTCCAGGTCGTCGAGGTGGGGGCCCACAAGCGTGGTGCAGCGCCTGCGCTGCTCGGCCATGTCGGCCATAAGCTGCCCAAACAGCGCATCCTCTATCTGGGGGCGGCCCGTGTCGGCCGTAAGGTCGCAGGCCCAGGAGCTTGCATAGCAGACCTGGGCCTGCTCGCCGGCCGCCAGCTCGGCGTAAATGCGGACGATGTGGGGCGCAAGACGCGCAAGCAGCGCCTGACGATAAAGAAAGAGGACGGCCCCGGCGCGGGCGGCCGAGGCGCTCCAGGCCTCGACGAGGGCCTCGTCGGGGTCGACGCCGGCGCGGGCCGCCTCCTTGAACAGGGTGTTTCGCTGGTAGACGGCACGCCGGTAGTCATGCGCGACCTGGGCGTAGCTCTCCTTGAGCTGCGAGCCGAAGCCGTCGAGCAGCTCGCGCCGACCGGCGGCCGGGCCCTTCACAAGCGCAAGCTCGTCGGGGAAGAAGAGCACGCTCGCCAGGTCGCACACCTGGCCCTGCACCGAGCGGCGCTTGCCGTTCACGCGGTAGAGCTTGCGGGAGGGATGGATGTCGCATGTCACGTCCAGCTGCCGCTTCTCCCCCTCCACGTGCATGGAAAGCGCCCCCGCGTCGCATCCCTGGCGCAAGAGCTCGCCGGGGCTTGCATGCTTGAACGAGGACCCGCAGGTCAGCACCTGCAGGCCTTCGACGCAGTTCGTCTTGCCCACGGCGTTGGGCCCCACGAGCACGGTGAGCCCGTGCGCGGGCTCCAGCACGCGGGTCTCCATGTTTCTGAAGTTGCGGTACCCGACCCTGGTGACGACGAGCGACATGGCTCAGCAGACCCTCCGGCTCAGGGCCTAGTAGCCCATGCGCACGGGCATGACGAGGTAGAGGAAGTCCACCTTGTTGCCCAGCATCTTGAAGATGCCCGGCTTAGAGGGGTTCTCCATCTGGAAGAGCATCATGTCGTCGTCGCCGGCCTTTTGCACGCAGTCGTAGATGAAGCGCGAGTTGAACGCGATGGTCTGGCTCTCGCCCTCCACCTCCACAGGAATCTCCTCGCGGGCGCTGCCCTGGTCGGGCAGGTTTGAGGTGATGACGAGCAGGCTCTCCTCGGCGTCGATCTGGAAGCGGATCTCGGAGTTGGACACCGTCATGGCCTTGATGCGCTGCATGGCCTCGAACAGGTCGTTCACCTTCACCTTGACGCCCGTGACGTAGGAGGCGGGAATGAGCTTGCGGTACTTGGGATAGCTGCCCTCGATGCGCCGCGTCACGTACACAACGTCGCCGAACAGGAACACGATCTGCGTCTGGTTCGTGCCGATGGTCATCGTGCGCGACTCACTGGCCATGGACAGCACGCTGCGCAGCGTCTTGGCCGGGGCAATGACCTCGAAGTCCTCCACGCCGCTCGTGATCTTGGTCTCGGCGACGGCCAGGCGCACCGAGTCGGTCGTGACGAAGCGCACGATCTCGGGCGTGATGTTGACGAGCACGCCGTTGAGCACCGTGCGGCTCTTGTCGGTGGAGGCGGCCACGGCCACTCGGTTCACCATGTCGTTGAGACTTGCGGTGGGCACCTCCACCATCGAGTCGATCTGATAGCTGGGGAACTGCGGGAAGTCGCGCGCGGCGAGGGTGTTGATGGAGTAGGAGGAGCTGCCGCAGCGCACGTTGAGCACGGTACCGGCAAGCTCGAAGGAGATGGCCATGTCGGGCAGGTGTCCCACGACCTCGGCGAGAAGCTTGCAGGGCACGACAAGCTCGCCGGGCTCCTCGACGTTGGCGATGACCGTCTGCTTGATGGAGACTTCCATGTTCGAGGTCTCAAGGATGAGCGACTGCCCCTCTGCGGTGATGAGGACACCCGACAGGATGGGGAGGGTGGAGTTCATGTCCATGCCTTTGATGGAACGGTCGAGTGCTCCCTTGAGGGTGTCTCTGTCGATAACGAACTTCATCTCTTTGGTCCCTTCTTTTTCTTATATATAAAGGTAGTAGTAACAGTAGGTCGGTTTGAAATGTTGAATAGTCTCACAAATGCCTGGTAGATGATAGAAAACTTTTGCCTTTCAGCCCTTGTTTTCTTCAACTCGTTTCAACGCGCGTCCAGGTGCCTTTCTGCCTTCGGCAAGTATTGCACAGGCTTTGAACGGCCTTTCAACCTCATTTCGACTCATTGCACAGCCTGTTCTTGAAGTCTTCGAGCTGACGGGCGTAGCCGTGGTCGGCGTTGCGCTTCTCGTTGATGACCTTGATGCCATGCGTGATGGTGGCGTGGTTGAGCCCCACGACGTCGCCGATGGACTGGTACGTCTCGTCGGTGAGCTGGTTGGCGAGCCACATGTAGACCTGCCGCGCCTCCTTGATGTCCTTTGTGCGGCTGCGCGAGGTGATCTGCTCGTATGACACGCCGTACTCCTTCGTGACGGCCTCGATGATCTTGTCGAGGCTGATCTCGGCCGCCACGTTGAACTGGGAGTCGATGTAGGCCCGAATCCCGTCGGGTGTGAGCAGGTTCGGGTCAAACTCGGCGCGCATCATGATCGAGTTGACGAGCCCTGTCATCTGCCGGGGGTTGTCTGGGCAATGTTGTGCGATGACCTCGAAGTTTGCATCCGAGATGCGCGCCCCGCCGATGCCGTTGCGCGTGCGGTAGCGCTCATAGAGGCTCTTGAGGATGGACAGCTTCATCTCCCAGGTGGGAGCTTGGATGTCGGCGACCATGCCTTGGGAGAACCGTGTGGTGAGGCGCGGGTCGAGGTCGAGGTAGTCGGGCGCCCGGTCGGCCGCCAGCACGATCTGCTTGTTGCCTGCGAGGATAAAGTTGTTGAATATCTCGAAAAGGGCCGTGACCGACTCCATCTTCTGCTTGAAGAGCTGGATGTCGTCGAGCAGGAGCACGTCGACGTTGCGCATGCTGCGCAGCACGTCGTTGCCGCGCAGCTTTCTGACCTGCACTTCCTCAACGTACTGGTTGATGAACATCTGGGCGGAGACGTATTGCACGCGCACGCGCGGCTGGTGCAGCGCGATGTAAGACTGAATCGCGAGCAAAAGGTGCGTCTTGCCGTTGCCCGAGGGCCCCCAGATGAAAAGCGGGTTGAAAAGGCTGCCGTCAGGCTGCTCGGCGACGTTCATCGCGAGGCGGTAGGCGATTTGGTTTGAGTCGCCCACGACGTAGGTGTCAAACGTGAAGTCGGTGCTGCTTTGGGCTTTGACCTCGTCTTTTTGTTCAATGCCCTCCTCAAGCACCGGGATGGGTTGAGAGGTTGGGGCATTGCTCACACCCGTGGCGGAGGGGTTTTCAACCAAAGTTGAAACCGGTGATTGAAAACGGTGCGCCCCACCCGCCGTCGGCGCGGCCGATGTGGGCTGACCCACAGGGCTCGGCATGGGGACCTCGCCCGACAGGATGCGCGAGTGGATGCGCGGCCGACCTGTGCTGGACATCTTTCCAGCCAGCGCGGCGGCGCTCAGGGGTGCGGCGGCTGCCGTTGCGGGCTGTGCAGCGGATGCGACCGACGCGGGCTCTGCGGGCGGCTGCACGTCCGTGTCGTTCTCGGCGCCCTGGCCGGCGGTGGGCATCTCGGCCCCGCCCTCCACCTCCACCTCAAGCGAGACGGGCTCCATGGTGATTTCGGCCATGAGGGCCTCGACTGCCTCACGATACCTGCCTGTGAGGTTGCGCGCGGCCCACTTCTGCTTGGTGGCGAGGCGCATGACCGCACCGTCGAACGACAGGGGGCGCGCCCGCTCAAGCCATGCGATGAGGTCGTCTTGGCCTTTGGAGCGCGCCTCGTCGAGCATGTCGGCCCACAGGTACTGGGCGTCTTGTTCAAACATCTCCTGGCTCATGCGTTACCTCCCTTGTGCAATCTCGTTGAACAGGCGCTGGCCTGCCTCGGTCAACACGTACTTTTGTCCCGCCTTCACGATGAACCCAGCTTCAGCCACCTTCTGCAGGCGCCTTCCTGCCGTTGCGTTCGACATGCCCGTGGCCTGTGCGACCTCCGTGCCGCCGACTTTCTCAAAGGTGAGGAAGAGGCTGATGATCTGGGCCTCCTCGGGGTCGACGGTGCTTTGGGCGGGGGCTGCCTGCGGGTTTGCGGCCGGCATGGAGGGCATGCCCGCGCCTTGCCGCATGGCGGGAGCCTCGCCCACCCCTGTCCCGAAGGGCGCCTGGGGCGTCATGGGAGCAGGGCCTGCGGGGTTTGTCGGCCATGGTTGGCCGGCTTGCGCCTGGTAGGGGTTCCAGCCAGACACCTGGCACGGCATTCCTTGTGCGGCTTGCCCGCCCGGCACGGTCATAGCTTGTGCTCCGCCCTGGTTTTGCACTCCGGCGGCTCCATAGGGCGCTTGGCTTGCGGGCCAGGCTTGTTGCCCCGTTCCTTGCATGTACATGCCGTTTTGCCCGGCAGACATGTAGCCTTGCTGGGGGGAGCACATCCCTTGCTGCTGTTGCGGCATGGTGGCCGGTGCCTGTTGAAAACCCTGCGGTATCTGGGGGCTGCCGTACATGGCGTAGGGCTGGGCCTGCGACAACGGCGGCATATAGCCTTGCTGCGCTGCCATGCCGGGCCACAGGCCCTGTGCCTGGGGTTGGCCCATCCCATATGCGTTCGTTTGTCCCGCCGGCACCCCCGTGCCGGCGCCGACGTTCTGAGAAGCTCCCGAGATGGCGTCGGGCGCCTTCGCCGCCTCGTCTTTGTGCGCGAGCGACACGGTAATGACGGCGCCCTGCCCAAGGTTGTCTTCTATGGAGATGCTGCCGTGCTGCAGCTTGACCGTGGCCTCCACCATGGGAAGCCCCGACCCCGTGCCCCTGATGTAGCGCTTCATCGCCTTCGTGGCGCTGGAAAAGGTGGGGCGCAGCGCCGCCTGCTTGTTGGGGATGCCGGGCCCCTGGTCGGAGAACGAGATGGTCTGACCCTTGTCCATGATGGAAATGGTGGGCTCGATAAACTGGGCGTGGATGTAGTTCTCCACAAGTTCGCGGATGATGTGCCAGGGCCATTCGCCGCCTTGCTGGGTTGCAAGCTCCCACACGTTCTTGGTGATCTCATCAAGGTACGTGCGCACATCGCTTGGCGGCACCGTCACCACGCGCGGCGGCACCGTCATCGAGTCATATACGGCTATACGCGCGGGCTGCTTGGGCGCGGCGACGTCATCGTCGTCGCCAGCCTGTGCATCGCCTGCGTTTTCCACGAATGGGTAGAACGTGTCGGACAAGGCATCCTCCCTGAAAACGGTAGAAGGTTATCTTACGCCCTTCTCTTGGTTCTTTTTTCAACATTTCATTGATGTTGAAAACTTCTCAACTTCTTGAACTTTCTAACTTTTCATCTTGAAAATGAACAATGAACAGTGAAAACAATGAACTTTTCGACTTACTTTTTCATTTTCGTCTATGAAAAACATCTCTGTTTTCATGTGTGTTGAAAAGTCTTGTGAAAAGTTGAAAAGTTTGAACGCCGAGACGGCTGCCCTTGCCGCTTGATAACCGATGATTGGCGTTCATGGGGCTGTTGGTTTGAATTGTGGAGAGGTTTTACCGTTTTACATGCAGTTTTTGCACGGTACCTTGAGGCTTTATTGACATCATTTGCTGCTGTGAATAGGATTGGAAAACTGCTTTACCCGCCATTTGTGCTTTATATATACCAGGAGGATTCGATGAAGCGCACTTACCAGCCCAACAAGAGGCATCGTGCCAAGGTGCACGGCTTCCGTGCCCGTATGGCCACCAAGAACGGCCGCAAGGTTCTCGCCCGCCGTCGTGCTAAGGGCCGTGCTAAGCTCACCGTCTCTGACGAGCGCCACACGAAGTAACTCTCATTGGATGACCAAGGCTGCATGAACATCATCAAGTCCAGCGAGCAAATCAGCGAGCTGTTCAGCCAAGGGAAAATGGTTTCTGCCAAAGAGATTCGCATCATCTATAAAAAGCATGACGAGCAACGCGGCCCTAGTGGTCGCGTTGCTTTTATTGCGGGCAAAAAGCTTGGCAATGCTGTCGTGCGCAACCGCAGCAAGCGTGTCATGCGCGAAGTGGCCCGTGAGAACGGTCTGCCCGCTGTGGGATACGACATCTTGCTGATGGCCACCCCTGCAACACGTCAGGCCGATCATACGATGCTGAGCGCTTCTTTGGCAAAGGCCCTGCGACGCGCGGGCATCGTTTAACGATGCCGTGGGCTGCGGGTATAGGGGAAAGGGTGAGGCGCATCCCGCGTTGGTTGGGGATGTGTCTCATCAACTTTTATAGGGGATGCATCTCTCCAAGGTTTCCCGCTTGCTGCAGATACGTGCCCACGTGTTC
>CAKUKJ010000048.1 GCA_934662525.1 uncultured Coriobacteriales bacterium
GTACTCCGTGAGCATGCCGTTCTCCACGACCCACGGGCAGTACTTCTCCATCATCTCGCGGTTCTGCGAGAAGTCGCCCGTAGCCAGGACGATGCCCTTCTTGCCGACGTACTTGACGTACTCGCCCGTGCCCTCGCCGTTCTCGTCGAGCTTCTGGGCCACCACAGCGCTCACGCGGCCATCCTCATCCTTGACGAGGTACTCGGCCTTCGTGCGCCAATCGATGGGCTGCACCTCCTCAATCTCATGCTCGTAGATGTCGTTTACGAGACCCGCGCCCTGAAACGCGCCGGAATCGGTCGTGTAGCTGAAGATGCCGCCGTTGTCCTTCGTCTTGCTGTCGTCGGTCATGACGAAGTTGTGCGAGGCGGGCGTGAAGTCCCACAGATGGTCTTCGTCGTTATAGCCCTGCTCGAGGACGACCTTGCAGCCGTAGCTTTCAGCCTTGGCAATAAGCCAGTTCATGGCCTCGGAGTTGTTGTTGATCCAGCGCGACCACTTGGCCTGATCCACGAAATACGAGCCGCACATGACCTCCTGCTTCATGCGCTTGCCCAGGTCGGCGGCCTTGTAATCGATGCCGTAGGCGGCCTGCGTCGTCGTGTCGATACCGTGGAACGAGCCGCCGCGCTCCACATGGGCCGAGCCGGCAGAGAACAACTTGAAGTCGACGCCCAGTTCGGCAAGGCGGTCGGCCATACAAAGGCCTGAAATACCCGAACCGATGACGATGACGTCGTGCTCCTCGGTCGAGGTGATGAGGGAGTCGTCCACAGGTTCAGGCGCATCCATGAAGGAAGCCCCGTCGCCTTCGGTCTTGGCGGCATCCTGAGCGGCGGCACGGGCCGTGGCGGGCAGGGCGCTCAGGGCAGCGGCGGCGATGGCCGCAGCGGCGGAACCGGCAACCACCTGTCGACGGCTGACATTGCGAAGCATCTCGTTGTACATGGCAAAATCCTTTCTCTGCGCATATACGTGTCACGGCGGGCAAACCCGCCGACTGGATGCCATTATGGAACGGCCGACAAGAGAGAAAAGCCTCGTTTGTTCACGTCAGGGGCAACCTGCATTCACGTCAGCGCTGCGAGGCGTGGGGGTCGTCGAGCACGAGCGCATCGCGCAGCTCCCGGCAGGCGTCCGCCAAACGTGCGTTGCCGCGCACCTCGGCGGCTATGTAGCACTGCATGACCACGACGTCCAACTCGCCGCAGAAGCGTCGGCAGACAATGCCCTCGTCGTAGGCAGGCACCGTAAGCAGCGGCGTGGGGAACACGACCTCGTTGCGGTGCAACCGGGCATAAATATGGAGCATGTCGTTGTCGCACTCCTCGACGGCGCCGCCGATATGCGGTGCCCATACGAGGTCGTCAAAGCCGCACGCATAGTACACGATGTGGAAACTTGCCAGGTCGTCACAGGTAATGACTTCTTTCTCAGCCAAGGGGCACGCCCGGTTCATGGCGATGTACAACGGAGCCCGCACGACCACCTTTCCCTCGTCGGCCGTTCCGACAACCGGAAGGTGGGACATGACCATGTCGAGCTCACCTGTGGAAACCTTGCGCACGCACTCGGCATCCGACCAGCTCGAGACCGCCACGCGGACGTCGGGGGGCCCTTGTGAGAAACGCACGATGGCCTCGGAAAACGCCTCAGTCCACGAGACGGGGATGCCGAGCGAAACGGTCACGACGCCCCGCTCGGCACCGATGGTCTTCTCAAGCTCGTCATACCCCGTCACCACGGGAACCGCCTTGTCAAGGAAGCGCTTGCCTGCGGGAGTGAGGCACACGCCGCTGCGCGAGCGATCGAACAAGGAAACGCCCACTTCGTTCTCAAGCTTTGCGACCGCCTTGCTGAGCGCTGCGCGTGAGACGAACAGCTCGTCGGCCGCAACCTTGAAACTCCCCCGACGAGCCGAGAGGACGAAGTAACGCAGCTGCTGAATCTCCATGACGGCCTCCGGGTGTGCAAGAGGAATGGCGAATGCGGGCGATGCAGACACGCCCGCGTGATGACGGCGCAAGATTATATGACAGCAACATCACTCTGTTTGCGCAATACGACCGCACCATTGCCGCATGCACCCGCCACATGTCCCCGGCAGCAACGACGGAAGGCCCGCTGCCTTATGCGCCAGCGAGCACCTCCTGTGCGGCAAGCGTGCCGGCTAGGTGGCCCATGGCGAATTTGCTTGCATTCTCTCTGCTCGTCCCCGCATTGGCCGGCACGGCAAAAGCGTCGTGCCGGCCAAAACCGCGGGCCCTGCGCCTACAGTCCCAGCCCCTTGCACGCGTCCTGGGCGGCGACGCGGCCGGAGTTCACGTTGTTGGCGTTGCAGCCGCCGGAGACGTTGATGGTGTAGAGGTTGCTCCACAGCATGGCGCCCTCCACGCCCACGACGTAGAGGCCCTCGATGGGGTTCATGTCATCGTCGAGCGCGTGGAACGAGCGGTCGGTGTAGATGGAGCCGATGGTGGAGTTCAGGCCCGAGGAGACGCGCAGGGCGTAGAAGGGCGCCTCGGCCACGGCGACCAGGGCCGAGGGGTCCTTGCCGTAGTTGCTGTCGGAGCCTTCCTCCACAAAGCCGTTGTACTCCTCGATGGTGGAGGTCAGGCCGCTCAGGCCGGTCGCCTCGGCCAGCTCTTCAATCGTATCGGCCTTGTAGATGGAGCCGAACTCGATGCCGCCCTCGATTTGCTCAAGCGCGGTGTCGAGGTTGTCGCCGGCATACGTGGCAAGCATAGCGGAGTCGATGACGGCATAGGACTCCTGCTGCTCCAGGTGCGGCATGCACATGAGCATGGGGTTGGTCGCGGCGCAGTCCTCGTTGATGAATCGCTCGCCGTTCTGGTTGACCCACACCGCATACGGGGCGCTCACGCCAAACACGAAGGCGAACAGCCCGCCGGAGTAGTAGCCGGGCGTGCCCTCGATGTCGAAAGCCACGAGCATGGCGGCACGGTCGCGATAACTGCGCGCTCCGGCATCGACGCACATGAGGTGGCCCGAGCCGTCGTGACCAGGGAAGCCGCCGTAGGTGACGTGCTTGTTGAGGGCGACGCCCGCCATGAGTTCGTCGTTCTGGGCAAAACCGCCGGTGGCCACGATGACGGCCTTGGCGTTGACCTGCACGGTCCCGTCGGGCCCCTCGGCGAGAACGCCCGTGACGGCCCCCTCATCGCTCTTCACGAGCGAGGTCGCCGCCGTCTCGTACATGAACGTGACGCCCAGCTCCTCGGCCTTGGCGGTCATGGGTTGGGTGAAGTCTGCCGCACCGGTTCCGCTGGCAAAGCGGTGGAAAACCATGATGTCGCCCTTGTCGCAGTCCACGCCGCCAAAGGTCACGCCGTTCTCGACGAGCCAGTCGATGTTCTCGCCCGAGGCATGCACCATGTCCACGTAGCCCAGACCAGACGCCCGGCACTGGGACGCGGCAAGCTCGGAACGGATTGTCGCACCGGGGTCGATCTCGATGCCCTGCTCCTTCTGCATGGATGAGCCGATGCCGAAGCAGCCCTCGACGCCGTTGATGTTGCCGCCGGAGGCAGACTGGCTCTCGAGGCAGACGACATTGGCGCCGAGCTGGGCCGCCTGAACCGCCGCGCACAAGCCGGAAGCACCGGCGCCCACCACCGCGATGTCGCAGTCCACCGTCTTGTCGGGCTCGCTCGCGGCCTCCTCGGCGTGCGCAATGCCCATCCGGGAGACGCCCGCACCCGCGAGTGCTGCGACCGCGCCTGCCACAGCCGTGCTTGCAACAAGGTTCCTACGCGTGATTGCTGTCATGTTGCTACCAACCTTTCGAACTATTCGTGCTTCCGAATATGCCGCGCCGCCGCACCCTGCAAGAGGGCCAGATGCAACGGCCCGACGTTTGCACACTAAGCCCCAAAGGCATCGCATGTATTCATAATGCGTTGGTGAAAGGAGACGCCCGACGGCTCACCAACTATTAATGAGGCCTTTTAACAGGAGTGTTGCTGCCGTTTGCAACATCTTGCCCCATCCATGCCTCAACGGCGGCTATCAGCTGATCCTTGCCATGCACGCCGAGCTTCTGATACACGTGGGCGGTGTGCGTGCGCACGGTGTTGGCCGACAAACCCATCTCGTCGCCAATTCCTGCGGCCGTTTTGCCGCCGAGGAGATATTCGAAGACCTCGCGCTCGCGTTCCGTGAGACCGCGTTCCACCGAAATGGCAGCCACGGCCCGCCTTAGCGCAGACGAGAGGTTCTTGGATCGGGAGAGGACATCGGCGGCCTCATCAGAAGGCGCATGGGGCAGAGGCACGATAAACTCGGCGCCGCCGCGTCGCGCCTGAAGGAACGCGGCCATCACGACAAGGTAGGCGATGCCCAGCACCACGCCGAGGACGGCATTGCCCGGCAAGAGCTCAAGACCATAGCCCGCAAGCATTCCGACCGCATAGCCGACGTCGGTTGCGGCTATGCCGAGACCGAATGTACGCGCGGGCGGCACATCGAGCTTCTCCGACACCGACGCGAACGACGGGTAGAGCGTGGCGCTGAGGAGCTGCGTCGCGATGAAAATGAGCGTGCCGGGCACGGCGGCGGAGGCATCGCCGACAAGGGTGAGGGCAAAAAGCCCGGCCACCGTAAGGGGCAGGACGAGGCCCTGGATTCTGCTCGACCCACTTTTGCGCACACAGCAGGCATCGGCAAACGTGGTGAGCGCAAGAACGGCCGCCGAGACAAGCATGATCGTAACCCATCGCCCCGCTCCGCCCTCGTCACCGTGGAACCAGGTTTGAAAGAAACCAAGCGGGAGGGTGTACACAAGGCAGTTGGCGTAAAACCGCCAGCCCAAGGAATGCGTCGTGCGCCGCGTCCCTTGGGCATCGTCTCCGGCGCAAGGACGGCAGTCGACCGCACGGTCGGACGAACTTGCCCGCGCACCGTCGCCATCGGGCGACATGCCAGCGGCGGGTCGGGCTTGCATGCCCACATGAACGAGCGCCGCGCAGGCCAGGGGCATGGCAAGGGCCACCAGAATCTGGAGCGGGAGCGACGCAAGGGCAAAGAGCGCGTTGGCGGCGGCACAAACGGAAAGCGCCACAAGGAGCATGATGTCACGCCATGGGGCGAGGCTGCACGCAGCGAAAAGCTCGGCCCATGGAATGACGAGGCACCCCGTGCCGACGCCGACAAGCAACGACCCCGCCAGCACAGCCGCCTCTGGCAGCAGGCTGCTTGGGCTCGCAGCCAGAAGCAGACACAGACCGGCTGCAGTACAAGTCGGGCCACCCGAAAGTACAAGCAGGTTTCCTGCATAAGGCTTCCGAGCATGGGCGCGCAAGCCAAAACCCGCGATGGTCACGGCATGCGCGACCGAACTCCAGAGCCACACGTTGCCGAAAAGCCCATCGACAAGCCCCGTCGTAAAAGAGCCCGAAACGAGGACGCAGAAGTTCCAGCACCAATAGAGGGCAAAACTGCCCAGGCAGCAAAGCACAGCCCTCGAAGGCTTGGAAACTTGCATCGACTACTCCTTTTGCTCGGCTGCTTGTGGGCGAGCGCCCAGGCAAAAGGAAGAGTATAGACGTTCGCCCACTCGAATTGAGAAATCAAATATGCCGGGCCCCGTCACGCGCATATCGCGCCCGGGGCCCGGCGGTCTATCGAGCTTTACCGTGCGGCGGCGTTCTTTCCGGCCAGGTAGCCATGGACCATGGCAAAGGCGTTGGACATGCCCGGCAGCGACGCCTCGTAGTGCGCGCCAAACCTCCTGCCCACGACGTTGCCGGCAGCATACAGGCCCTCGATGGGGCCGTCGGCCCCGCACACCTCAAGGTCGCGCGTGCACACGACGCCGCCCATGGTGTGGATGAAGAGCTGCGTCGCCTGCTTGGCGTAGAACGGCGGGGTGTCAATGGGGTACAGATAGCGCGCAGGCTTGCCGAAGTCGGCGTCCTGCCCTGCCTCGACAAGCTCGTTGTAGCGCTCGACCTCGGCCTTCAGAACCTCGGGGTCCACACCCATGCCCTCGGCAAGCTCCTCAAGGCTGTCGGCCACGACATCGGCCTCGCTCTCCATCTCGATGCCCGAGTCCAGCGCGCCGAACATGCACAGGGCCTGCATATCCTTGGTCTGCTCGGCATAGTTCGAGTCGACGATCTTCCAGAAATACGCCCCGTGCTCGGCTGCGCAAGGCTGGTCGTAGGCCATGCGGCCAATCATCATGAAGGCGTTCGCCTCGTTGCAGAAGCGCCTGCCGATGGAGTTCACACCCAAGTAGGGGATGAGGCCCATCTCAGCCGTGCTCGGCCAGCCCATCGTGGCCACGGGGTTGTCCTCCATGGCGCCGCCCGCCCAGACGCACATCCTGTGGCCGTCGCCGGTGTCGAGCCTGACGCCGCTTTCGGGCTGGTCCTCGGGATACATGTAGGAGCAGTACGCGTTGCAGTCGTACATGGCCTGTGCGATGGAAGAGGGCAGCAGGGCCTTGCACATGTCCAGGTTGCCGGCAAAATCGCCCGTGCACATGATGACGCCCTTGGACGCGTTGATGCGAATGTAGCCGTCCGACCCCTCGGCGACGGCGCCGGTGACGCGCCCGTCCTCGTCCTGCTCGAGATAGCAGCCCGGCGTGTTGTACAGAATCTCGGCGCCGGCCTTGCATGCCTCGTCGGCAAGGGCCTCGAGCTCCCACTTCGTCGCCTCGTGACCCTCGTTCACAAAGTGGTCCCAGCCGGTCGTGTAGCTGCCGGGGACGGTGACGAACGCCTCCTTGGAGTAGTCGTAATCGCCCTCAGGGTAGGCCGCAAACGGAATCGCGCACTCGACGCCGTGGCTCTTCATGATGTCGAGCTCCCAATCCGCCACCGTACCTGAGAGGCGAGCCCAAGTCGCCCAGTGCGCGGTGTCGCACACGGGGCCGCTCTTCATCGTCTCGTCGCGGAACAGCTCGTCGGCGTCGAGCTCGCAGCCGGCGTCGAGCTGGTCCTGGTAGCCGATGGCAGAATGGAAGATGCCGCCGTAGCGCGAGGTGGAATGCTTCTCGATAAGCAGCGCCTTCACGCCCTCCTGCGCCGCCGCCGCAAGGGCGCACAGGCCGGACAGACCGCCGCCGATTACAAGGACGTCGCAGTCGCGCGTCTCGACTATCTGGTCATCGGAAACGGTCTGGGGCGCACCGATCCAATCAGTCTGCCCGCCTTCGGCCTGCTCGTCGGCGTGGGCCGCGCTGGCGTTGGATGCGGCCGCGGCGGCAGCCAGCACGGCGGCGGTGCCGGCCACGAACGCCCGGCGCGTTTGCGCCGTCGAATTGCAACTTGCGTTGGAATCGGCATGGGACATGGTTTTCCTCCTCAAGACCGTGCAGGTGGCCGCACGAAGCCGCCGTCCGCACATTGCGTTATCGTTATGATGTTGCTTGGAATCGATTCCCGCGCCCCCTCGAGCGCTTCCCCATTGTGCGACGTTGCAGGGTTCAAGGCAAATCACGGCTTGTCATATCTCCATGACAAATTATTATGGCTGCCTGTAGAGTCTTATTTTTAGGAAACGAGACGGGAGGCGGGATGTTCGACGATAGGGTCGCCGCCTATTTGAAGGTCATCGAGCTTGGCAGCTTCACCGACGCGGCACGGGCCCTCTGCATGACTCAACCGGGCGTCACACGACAAATCAAGTCGCTCGAGTCCGAGCTCGGCGTCTCCCTCGTAGACCGCACGAAAAGCCCCGTGGTACCGACCGAGGCCGGGGCCGTCGCATTGCGACATCTGCGCACCCTCATCGAAGACGAGCGCAACCTGATAGATGCGCTGGAGCCCTACGCCCGCAGGGAGCATGAGTTCGTCGTCTGCTTCGGGGCAGACGCGATCAACTACGAGCGCACCATGTTTTACCACCTTATGCGCGAGGCCGTCTCCATCTACGGGCCCGGCGTGCGCGCGGTTCCCGCCAAAGGCGAGAAGACAGACCTCTCTCGCCTGCTCAACGGCGAGATAGACCTGCTCATGGGCTCTATGGAAAAGACAACGGGGGTCTCCAACGAGATTCGCTGCCGTCCTCTCTTCAAGGCGCGCTTCGGCGTGGCGTGCTCACACGCCGATTCTTTGGCAACGCATGAAAACGTGCAGGTCAAAGATTTGGACAGGCGGGTCCTCTACCTCATGGACGACAATCCCCAATGCCAGCAATGGCTCCTCGACGACCTCGCCGCGCGGCACGACGTCAAGGTTGAGATGCGCCACGTTCCAACGCTTGCCGCAGCCATCCCCTTGATCGAGATGGGGGCCGGCATCGCCTTCGTTGCGATGAACAGCGGGCTGTCCGAAGAGACCGCGTTCGTTCCCTACGAGGCGCCGTGGGAGTGCACCATAGGCCCCTGCTGGTTGAAGCGGCGCCAGACCCCGCGTCTGCTGCGCTACGTCGACGTCATCGCAGCCGCCTACACCGACCCCGACCAACCGTGGGATCAGGCTGAAGGCGCACGGGATCAGAGGGTGCCTTGCTGCAAACCATAGAGGCACCCGGCGCGCTTCATGGGCAGGGCGGAAAATCGGATGCCGCGAGATTCCTGGAACGACAAGTTTATCGGGTGATGTACGTTGTTTTGGACAAATCTGGCCGCTTGAGAGGCTCTGTTTGTCCGATTCAACGTACATCACGTGCGGATTCTGCCGAGAGACAGGGCCGTCCTCACGCACTGTCTCAGCCCAACAGCACGCACGCGACCACAATCCCTATGGTCAGCAGGAAGATGCCGGCGATGATTGCCCAGCTGGCAGGGCGAGCAAGGTTGAGATTCCATGACATGCCGAACCCGCTGGGGATGAAGATGCGTGGGTCGTTAGGATCCCAGAAAACGGTGCTTTGCTTATCCGAGGACAGGCCGTCGCCCTGCCCGGTTTCCTGCACTGCGGCGTCGCCATAACGGCGACGAACCGCCTTCATGCCATCGGTGCCATAGCGCGCCGCCAGGATGCCGGCGGCAATGCACGCCCCCAAGGCGAGCACCTCGCCGACGATGCCCAAGAAGCCCAGACCTACCAGGCCCGCAAACTGAAATGGGAACAGCGCGAACAGCACAGCCAGCAGCAAGCCCACCGTCACCGCGAACCCGCCCCATGCGCGAGCGAAGAGCGCAGCGGCGAGGCGAACGACATGCGGCGCGTCCTTTTTCAAGCGCGCCGGAACCTTGTTCACCGCCACATGCACGCCCGTCATGACAACGGCCAACACAAGCTGTGTGAGCACCGGCCACATCACCGCCAGCGGCGACTTGGCCATGTACCCGTTCACGTTGCCGGCGAAGTCGGCATGGCTGGGAATCTGCTCGGGCATCCGCGCGTATAGAGCGACTGTCAGGCCGGCTGTAAGCAGGATGAGGGGAATGTAGGCAAAATCCCACTTGAGCGAGACGGGTTCAGGCAGGGATGCGGGCAGCTTGGCATCCCCTTTTGGCCCGTCTCCCCGCGTGAGTTCATTTGCCCGATTCGGTCGCTCCGACATCGCCGTCCTCCTCTCTTCGCCGCAAGCAGCAAGCTGCGGCCGCGCACCCGAGGGCGAGTCCTCCCCTCAGGCGCGTGGCCGCACGCATCATTCGGCCCGTTCGGGCTCCCCTTCTCCGCTGTTCCCCTGCTTGGGCAGCCTGCCGGCGCGTTTGAGGGCGTCGCGCAAGATCCACTCCACCTGGCCGTTTACACTGCGGAAGTCGTCGTCGGCCCAGCGCTGCACGGCAGCCCACACCTCGGGGTCTATGCGCAGGGGGTACTGCTTTCGCTGCATTTTGCCGCAAACCTTACTGGTAGATGGTGCCGGTGTTCACCACCGGCTGGGCCTCGGAGTCACCGCAGAGTACCACAAGCAGGTTGGACACCATGGCCGCGCGGCGGTCGTTGTCCATGTCGACCACATGGCGCTCAGAAAGCTCGCCCAGCGCCATCTCCACCATGTCCACCGCGCCGCGCACGATCTTGCCGCGCGCCGCGATGATGGCGTCGGCCTGTTGGCGGCGCAGCATGGCCTGGGCGATCTCGGGGGCGTAGGCCAGGTGCGTGAGGCGCGCGTCGTCCACGGCCACGCCGGCCACCGCAAGGCGCTCGGCCAGCTCGCGGCGCAGGACCTCGCTCACCTCGGCGATGTTGGAGCGCAGGGTGATCTCGGTCGCGTCGGCATCGTTCTCGCCCATGTGGTCGTAGGCGTACAGGCTCGCCACGTGGCGCAGCGCCGTCTCGGACTGGGCGGCCACGAAACCCTCGTAGTCATCGACGTCGAACACCGCTCGGGCCGTGTCGGCCACATGCCACACGGTGACGTTGGCAATCTCGATGGGATTGCCGAGCTTGTCGTTCACCTTGAGGTGCTCGCCGTTGAGCGTGCGGGCGCGCAGGCTGACCTTCGTCTTCGTGCAAAAGGGGTTCACCCAGCGCAGGCCCGTGTCAGTCGCCGTGCCCTTGTACTCGCCGAACAGTGTGAGCACGCGTGCCGTGTTGGGCTGTACCATCATGAAACCGGCCACGAAAATGCAGGAGAGGATCACGAGCATGCAACCGACGAATATGGCAAGCCCGATGAGGCCGCCGGGGCCGCCGTTGGCATCCACGCATGCGGCGGCGATAAAGCATGCCGCCGAGGCGAGGAAGCCGATGATGACGACGAGCAGCATTCCCCAGCCCGACTTGGCCTTCACACACC
>CAKUKJ010000049.1 GCA_934662525.1 uncultured Coriobacteriales bacterium
CGTCAGGAACGTGATGAGGACGAGCTTGAGCACGACGCCCTCAATCTGGCTATAGATGCCCATGACGGCGACGGCCGCAGGCACGAAAAAGATTGCCATGTTGTCGAGCAAAAAGTCAGCCGCGTCGGAGATGCACTCCATCTTGATGACGCCACCGAGCATGAAGACGAGCAACAGCACCATCGAGCAGATGTTGGAGGGCACGTCGATGGGCAACACGTCGCTGATTTGCTCACCGGCAAGGCATACGGCCACGATAAGACCGAGCTGGAGCACGATGCGCCAAACCTTGCGCACGGCCGCTACGATCGTCTCGGCCACAGGGCGCGAATAACGGTGCTGCAGCGCGCCCGAGGTCGAGTTGAGCTCATTCTCGCGCAAGGGAGACTGCAGCAACGGCGCGGCGTCTCCCAAGCCCTCGCGTGCCGCCGCCTGGGCGACGACCTCTTCGTCTATCTTCTCCGCCTGCAACTCGGCGGCCTGTTCTTCATTCATCTCGCAAACCCGTCTCTCGGCACTCCGAACCGGTTTGCCCGGAGTTAAAGCCCGACACGATACCCCTTGCGTGCGCGCCGCCGACAGAGGTTGCGAGAAACTACCCGCTCTTCAAATTGCTGGCAAAGAACGGCCACATTCTTGCCAAAAACCAGCTAGACAGCGGTTTTTGGCAAGAAGAGGCCGACGTGTCCTTGCATGATTTGTTCTTGCATTACACGCATATTAATAGAAATATGCCTATATGCGTATCTGAATTCTCGCTTACGCATATAGGCATATGTACAGTAATTAATGCCGCTTGCCGCAGCGGCCGGCGTCGTGCGCCAGCGATCTAAAGCGAGTCGATGAACCCGCGCAGAAGGTCGCTCACCGTCGTGTCGTTCTCAAGGGCATAGCGCTTCACCTTGAGAGCCTGCTCGCGCGAGACGATGATGCACAGGCGTTGGTCCTTACCCCTCTTTGAGACGGAGGGCTCCGCTTCCACAACAACCGGAGCAACGGGCGCGGGAGGCACGGCAACCTTGTGCCCCGACACTCCCGACGGCATGCCAAGGCGCGCCATGCGCTCTGCCGCTTCCTGCTCAACGGACTTCGACGTTACCTTTGCCATCTCGCCATCCATTCTCATCGCTGTATCGCATCATCGCTTCATACACAGAAAAGCACATAGGCATATTGGCATATTACTCACCAGAATGCTTATGTGCTTATATGAATAGCAGTACATCTGCATATAAAGAAAGGAACGGCGCAACAACCTGCAAGAAGTCAATGTCAAGGCTTATTCGGTCGTCCACCCCATGTCGGCGAGCAGTTCATCGACAAACGACTCGTAATCGCGGGCCGGGGCCGACGTGGGAGCGAACTCCACGATGGGCTTGCCTGCGGCGTGGGCCTCCTCGACGCGCACGGCCTCGCGAATCTTGGTGCTGAAGAGCTTGCAGTTGAGCTGGCCGGCCATGGCCTCGGCCTCAAGGATGCTCACCTTCGCGTTGTTGGTCTGGCGATGGTACTTGGTGAGGAGGATGCCGGCAACCTGGAGGCCTGGGTTGGTGAACTCGCGCACGTCGGCAATCGTCTGGGCGAGCTGCGTGATGCCCTTCGTTGCCAAGAAGGAAGATGTCGTGGGGATGACGACATAGTCGGCGGCGGTGAGCGCCATCGTCACGAGCAGGCCGAGCGAAGGGGAGCAGTCGATGACGCATAGGTCGTATTGATCCGAAATCTTCGCAAGCGCCCTCTTGAGGCGGGCCGGCCCGTTGAGAACGCCGAGCAGCTCCTTCTCAGCCGAGGCGAGAGTAATCTCGGCAGGGAGAAGGTCGGCTCCGTCGCGGTGGAGAATCGTCTGTGCGATGTCGGCGCTGCCCATGAGAACCTCATAGACCGTGTCCCGGTCGTAGGTGGACTCGCCGAGCACATCGGTCAGGTTGCCCTGGGGGTCGAGGTCGACGCACAGCACGCGCGCCCCGCGGGCCGCCACGCTCGACGCGACCGCCGCCACCGTGGTCGTCTTGCAGACGCCGCCCTTCTGATTGCACACCGCAACTGTTTGCATAACTTCCTCCGAACCTACGAGCCGTCTCGTTGAAACTGTCGGCACATGATACGAAGGTTGCCGGACAGATATTACTTTTCATGAATGCATATCAGAGTAAATCCACATGGTTACATGTATGGATATATGAATTTATTAAAGGTCATACTTCCAAGCAAAGCTGATGTAGGTGTTTGTTTGCTAATTTAACTGGTATTTTATAATCTTCACTGGCCTTTATATACATATATATAAAACCAACCATATATAGATATATGTATAACTTTACATTCTCATATTACAGCAATAGGCTTATATGTATAAGAGTATTTCTATATATTCTTATCTAAGAGACAACTAGAAGATTGCTTGGAGCCCACAAACCGAAACATGGCGATTCAAGAAGAAATCGGTAATAAACGACAACGCCCTTCGCCGGCCAAACGGAAACAAACCGCGACATGCAAGCAATTGCCCAGCCGTAATAAACCGCTACGCGCCCACAGGGGGACCGCTGCATCGAAGTGCGACATAGAGGGGCCCGTTTGCAGACGAATAAACGTAATAAACCACCACACCGCGAAGCATTAGCGTGACAGGCAAAAACCGCAACAATCCGCGACGCCCCATGGAGGGAGAAACGCAATAATCCGCGATGTTCACCAACGGCGTCAGACTACACAGACAGCCAGTTTACCTGCAAATATATCAAAGCCCTCCGCAATAAACCGCAACGGTTTTCGTTCTCGCAAACGGTAACAAACAGCAACGCGCAGCCCCGCTCAGCCTCGACACGGGCATCCAACCGGGAGGAAAACGGTCGAAAAAGAGTAATAAACGGCCACACCAGCCCGCATTGCAGAATGCCCCACCAACGGAAATATGCCGCGAAGCAAAGATATATGCGGAACGTCGGCAGAACCGGTAATAAAACGCGAAGCGGAAAACAACCGCCAAGGGGACAGGACCATGCCAGCAGCCTGCAAAAACGGTTGAAACGAAACCCTGGACGCGTAACAAACCGCGACGCTCGAACCAAAGCCCACATCCAGAGAAACGGTAATAACCGCGCACGGGCATAACTTGCGCCGATGCAGTAACAAACCGCCACACTATATATGGCGAAACGCTTGGCACCCAGCGTCAGACCGCACCAAAATACCTGGTAGATGGCGTATTTCTCACTCATGGAGATTCAAGGGAAATTCTTGCGAAATTAAGCGCGACACAGGCGAAACAAACCGTGAACCATCGGCAACAACCCGCGACCGAAAGCGAATAAACCGCGATGCGCCTCTGGTCAAAACAACACCCTCTACGTCGAAAAACACGCGAAGGCTCAAAAGCTGTATGTTTTTGTAAGTACCCGAAGGTACTTACATACAGGTAAAGCCGGACCAAGCAAACCCAAAACAAAAATCAAGTAGAATCTTACAGCGCAAAGGAGCAGAAGATGACAGACGAGTACAGCGAAGTTAAAAACAAGGCCAGCCTTGCAGACTATGCCAACCAAAAACTCGAACACGTCACGGGCGGTTTGGTATGCCCCTGCTGCGGCAGCGGAAAAGGCCCAAAGAGAACGCCGGCCTTTTCCATAAAGGGGCAGCGATGGAAGTGCTTTGCCTGTCAGGCAGGCGGAGACATCTTCGACTTGGCCGGGGCCATCAACAACACGCAAGACAAACAGGAGCAACTCCGCGCCATAAAGGAATGGCTCGGACTATGCAACGCTGTACGGAAACCAGACAAAAGAAAGCCAGCTCAGACAACCGAACGGTCAGACAACAAGGAAAGCCTCGACAACAACCGCGAACGCAACGGCCACTACGTACGGCTTTGCCAAGCAAACATTGAAAACCCCGAGGTTGCCGCTTATCTCGCATCGCGCGGAATGGACCTCGAAACAGCACGGGCAGACGGCTTGGGGTACGACGCGGTCACCAAACGCCTTGTCATTCCCTGGTCGGGGTCGGACTACTACTGGATAGGACGCGACATCACGGGCGCGTCCCCACGCAAGTATGACAAACCGAAATCAGCGGAAATCGGTTCACAGCCTGTCTGGAACCCCGAGGCACTGCGCCACACAAGCTATTTCGTAGTCGAGGGCCCCATGGATGCCCTGGCGGTCTCAAGGCTTGGGTTTCCGGCTGTCGCACTTGGGGGAGTCGGTACGGCCTCCCTCATCGAGGAGGCGCTCCGCATTCGCTCGAAATCGTGCGCAGTCCTCATGCTTGACGGCGACGAGCCGGGACGGAAGGCCCAGGAACGCGCGAAAACCGCGTTCGAAAAGGCCGGCCTTGTCTGCATGGAGTATCAAGGCGAACGCTTTGCCAAGGATGCCGATGAGATGTGGGTGAAAGACCCCACTCTCCTCAAAAAGGAGCTGCAAAAGGCGTTTGATGAAGCAAACGAGGTGGCCCACCAGGTAAATGCCGAACGCCAGGCAAAGCTCTTCAAGACCCTTCGCCCGGCCGACACTGCAAAGACCGCGCTCGACCTGCTTGAAAGCCCACAAAAGATGCCTTGTGCGCCCACAGGGATCCCTGCGCTCGACGACATGCTCGACGGGGGTCTTCGCACAGGGCTCCATGTCCTTGCGGCCGCCTCGTCGCTCGGCAAGACCACGCTCGCAACTCAGATGGCCGACGCGATTGCGCAGGCAGGGATTGACGTCCTCTACGTGACGCTCGAGCAGTCGGCACGCGACCTCGTTGCCAAGTCGGTGGCGCGCCTGTGCTTCGGGCAGACGGGAGGGGCGGAGTGTATCGCGACGCGAGAGATGTCCGATGCCGCCCAGCGGGTTGGTTGGTCAAACGAGCGCGTTCAGGCATTCGAGCATGCGGCACGGGGGTACGCGTCTCTCATCGCCCCCAAGGTCGAAATTCTCGAAGGCGTCGGCCGCACGTCTGCCCTCGACATCGCCGGATACGCCACGTGCATGGCTGAGCAGGGGAAGAAGCCTGTCGTGTTCGTTGACTACCTGCAGCTTCTCTCAAGCGATGTCACCCAAGACGAGCGCCTCTCCATCTCGCGCAGCGTCTCCGACCTGCGGCAGCTTGCGCGCGATCTCGACACGCCCGTTGTGTGCATATCGGCCGTGCGCAGGGATGCCTACCTCATGCCCGTGACGCTCGACGCGATGAAGGAGTCGGGCGCCATCGAGTACGGGGCCGACACGGTGTTAGGTCTGCAGGTGGCGGGGGTCGATATGGGGCAGACTGCAGGCCCCGACCGCAAGGCGCGCAGCGAGGCCGACAGGCGCAGCCGTGCGGGAAGGGCCGCTGAGCAGCGCGACGTGGAGCTTGTCGTGCTCAAGCAGCGCGACGGCCGCGTCCATGGGGTCGACCAGGCGATTCGGTTGACGTTCATTCCGCAGGCAAGCGTGTTCATCTAAGGGAGAGGGGTGTACGCGCAGCAAATCCCCTTTTGGGTATCTGGGGAAAGGGCAAGGCTTGCGCGTCAAGCGCGACCTGGCCGGACGTGTCCTGTTAGAATCTACCGCATTCGAACGGTTGGAAAGGCGGCGGCAGGGCGTGGCAAACGAGATTCTGAAATGGGATGAGGACACCCGCAACGCGATAGTAAGGGCGCGCGACACCGGCGCCAAGCTGGCGGGTCGCTTCACGGGCGAGGTCCTGAAGAACCTGCGTGACAATTACGCTGAGGGTATCGCCAAGGTCCCGGCCGAGGTCTGGGCGTTCCCCTACAGTGCCACCCCCCTGCCTGCCATGTGCGACGAGAGCGTCTATATGGCCGTGGAGCACGGCTGGATTTCGGAGAAAGAGGGCATCGAGGCGGTCGGCGAGGGCTGGAAGCCGTTCTCTGGGTCGCTGCGCAACGTCAACGGCGATTGGATGGCCGTGACGAAGGCTCTCGAAGACGGCACCATCCGCCATGTCACCAAGAGCGGTGGCGACGAGCTGTGGCCCACGCACAACCGCCAGGCCGATCTCTCCGAGGTCGTCTCGGTGCTGCGGGGCGCGAAGCTGCAGCTCAACCTGCCCACGCCCACCCTGCGCGACGACGTGACGTCGACGGCCACGAAGTACCAGCTGCTCTGCGCGCTTGTGTTCATGGGATACGGGCCGGTCATCTACCCTCTCGTGCGCCAGAAGCTCGGACGAATGCGCTCGCTCACGACGCCACAGGTCACGGTGGCAAACGACAAGGTCTCCAAGGCCGTGTTCGGCCGGGGCAAGGAACATGTGGAGGCTGCGAACTACTTTGCCGCCTCGGACGGCGCGTCCATGCAGCTTGCCACGGGCAAGGGCATGTCGGTGGGCGTGTCGCTTGAAAGCGCGTTCCCCCTCGAGGCCGACCCGGCGACATACATGCTCTCCGATGTGGACCGTTTCTGGCTCGACGGCCTCTCCTCGCTCGCCTGGGACGGGCACAGCAAGTTCAACGGAAGCGACATCCTTGCGCTCATGGGTTACACGCGCCCGCGCGCGGAGGGCTGCCGCGAGACGATGCGCGAGGCCTATGACTCGGTGGTGCGGCTCACGAACACGCGCATCTCCATCGACACGTCGGGCGAGATGCGCGCCTTCGACGGTTCGGCGCCCAACATCTCCTCCGAGCCGGTGGTAAACGCCCACACCGCGCTCATCATGGGCGACGACGGTGAGATGGTCGATTTCGTCGTCCAACTCAACGTTCGCAACGACGAGCCCCTCTCGGCGCTGCCCTTGGCCATCTACGCCTACAGCAAGCGCCAGCTGCTCACGTTCTCCCGCGACGACTTCCGGTTCGACGGCCTGCGCCTGTCCACCGAGCACCGCCGCATGTGGCTCTACGTGCTGCGCCGCCTGCGTGAGAAGGGCACTTCGAACACCATCGTCTTCAAGACCATGTTCGACGAGATGGGCCTTGACCCTGACCGCTCGAAGAAGTCGCGCATGCTCAAGCAGCTGCGCGCCATGCTCGACATGCGCATGTCCGAGCACCGCCTCATCAAGTCCTACGGCTGGAACACCGGCGCCGCCAACGTCGCCCGCTCCGTCACCATCGAGCCCCTCCCCGAGTCGAGCAAGGCCAAGGCGAAGGCGGGGAAGTAGGCCGAGTGGACTTCTGTGGGTTTCTGAGGTGAAGGCAAGAAAGTAACTTAGGTTTCAAAACTTCCGTAAATGTGTAACTTATACACGTTTTCCCATGGTAAAATGTGATTCACATACACATTTACGGAAGAAATGGGCCATTATGGAGAGAGACATCCTTCAGAAGTTAGATGCTTGGAAAGTCTCTCCATATCGCAAGCCCCTGATGCTCAAAGGTGCCCGGCAAGTCGGCAAAACATGGGCGTTGAAGGAGTTTGGAGCAACGCGGTATCGCAACTGCGCGTATCTAACGCTTGAAGAGACGGCTCCCGGCGTACCGAGCGAGTACGCACAGCTGTTCGAGTCTACGCGTGACCCAAAACGCATCATCGCCAACCTTTCCTTTGCAACCGGGAAGCCCATCGATTCGGGCGAGACCCTTGTCATCCTCGACGAAATCCAGGATTGTCCGGCCGCAGTCGGCATGTTGAAGTACTTTAGCGACGAAGCTCCCGAGTATCACATTGTCTGCGCAGGTTCGCTGCTCGGTGTCCGTCTTACGCGGGATTCGAGCGCATTCCCTGTCGGCAAGGTCGAGTTCCTTGATATGCACCCGATGACCTTCGCGGAATATTTGCGCGCGGTAGGTGCGGGAAACCTCGACGATTACCTGGGCTCTATTTCCGGCTTCGATGCTATCCCAGACCTTTTTGCCAACCAGTTACGTGAGCACTTGCGTCGTTATTTTGCCGTCGGAGGCATGCCCGAGGCTGTCGCGCGATGGGCGCAGACGGGAAATATCGATCAAGTCGACATGGTTTTGGCAAACCTTCTTGACTCATACGAGCGCGATTTTGCCAAGCATGGAGGTAAGGGTCAGTTTGCCAAGCTGTCCCTGGTCTGGAACTCGATTCCTGCGCAGCTTGCCCGTGAGAACAAGAAGTTCATGTGGGGCTTGGTTCGCGAAGGTGCCCGGGCGCGCGAGTACGAGGATTCCGTCGAGTGGCTTGTCGATGCAGGGCTGTTGCAGCGCGTCAGGCTCAATGCGGCCCGGGGGATTCCTCTCGTTGCCTATGACGATGCGTCTGCATTTAAGACATATGGTTTTGACGTCGGTCTTTTGAGAAGGCATGCTCGCTTGGATGCAACGGCCTTCGCCGGCGACGATCGCCTTCTGTCGGAGTTCAAGGGGGCGTTTGCCGAGGATTATGTGCTGCAGGCGCTTGTGCCGCAGCTTGACGTTGCGCCGCGCTATTGGACCAACGAGAAGCCGAAGTACGAAGTCGACTTCCTACTGCAGATCAAAAACACAATTATTCCTGTTGAGGTGAAGGCCGGCGAGGTCGTGGACTCGCCGAGTTTGCGCTATTACACGAAGAAACATGCCGAGACGACTCCCCTGCGGGTGCGGTTCTCGATGCGCAACCTTATGTACAATGACGGCTTGCTCAACATCCCGCTCTATTTTGCGCATCGGGCGGTGCCTTTGATAGAGGCTGCGCTTGAACATGGGGATGTGAGCAGGTAAAGCAACGTCACTGTTCTCACACTCGATAGATTCGACATTCTCGACATCCATTTCGTCGAGTGACTCGACAAACTTGCGTCGAGTCACTCGACGTTTTATTATCGAGCCTGTCGAGCCATCGAGAAAGGCGGCATATGGGTGCGGTGTCTTACTTCAAACTGGCGCCCAGGGCGCGGGCGTCGGCGAGCTTGGGGTTGCCGGCCATGTCGCCCTTCTTCTCCATGCCGGGGATGGTGACGATGCCCATGTCCTGCCACTTGAGATAGGCGTTCATGGCCTTGTAGGCCGCGATTGCCGCGTCGTACACGCCGTCGGAGCCCGAGTCGAGCAGCAGCGCCACCTTGGAGAAGTTAAAGCCGCAGCCGCCGAAGGCATACATGCGGTCGATGACGGCCTTGAGCTGCGCGGTGATGTCGAACCAGTAAATCGGCGAGGCGAAGACCACCATGTCGGCATGGCTCAGCTTTTCGCGCACACCCGTCATGTCGTCGTCGGCGACGCATGTGCCGCCGTTCTTGAAGCAGTACCCGCATCCGCGGCATCCGTGGATGTCGAGCGCGGTCACGTTGACGACCTCGACGGTGTTTCCGGCCGACTCGGCCCCCTCCTTGAACGCGTCCACCATGATGGTCGTGTTGCCGCCCTTGCGCGGGCTTCCTGAAAGTACAACGATGTTCATGATTCTCTCCCTCATCCTTTTGACCTCCAGTGACAGAAGCGCATTTCATTCTACCCACGCTGGGGTGCTTGCAGAGGGGAGTGCGGCCGTGTGCCGCGCGGGGCGGGTCGCAATGCCCACGGTGGAGTCCGGCTTGGACGCCTGCTGCGCCGCTCCACCCCATCGAGTCGCTCGATGCCTGAAATTGAGATTGTCAGGCTGTACATATATGTTTTTATAGATATATAGATACACATATAGGCGCATGGGACCCGTGCGCTCCGAGCCCCATGCGCCTGCCGGGCCGCCGCCCTCCCGGGTATGGCGGCTGAGTATGCGATTCCCGCTGTCTTACTCGATGACGGCGTCGTCGGCGGTGAAGCCGCCTAGGGAGTTCTCCTTCACCTGGATGCACACGTAGGCAATGGCGGAGTCGTCGGCGGCGAAGAACTGACGCTTGGCCGCAGGGGTGATCTTAAGCCAGTCGCCAGCGGCAAGCGCGACCTCCTCGCCGTCGATTACGGCCTTGCCGGCGCCGGAGAGGATGCCGTAAATCTCCTCGTTGTTCTTGTGGGAGTGGACGAAAGCCACGCTCGCGCCCGCGGGCAGCTGGTTGATGCTGACCTCGGCGCCGGTTAGCCCGAGCTTGTCGTGCAGCTCGACGCGTGCCTCGTTGCCTACGTTCGTCTTCGTGTAGTTGGCCATTTGAGAATACCTCCCGGTTGTGATGGATGTTTGCAAGCGCGCCCCCTTGCCTGGCCTACAGTAAACGTCGCCATGCACTTGATTACTAGTACGCACTTTTATATAACTGTGCATGCAAAAATGAGTGCACTAAGACCACACGGAGACGCACTGCGATGAAGACGAAAGACGAGCTGCCCGAATGCCCCGTGGCCACGGCGGTGTCGCTGATTGGGGGCAAGTGGAAGCTCCTGATCCTGCGCAACCTCAAATCTCGCCCATGGCGGTTCAACGAGCTGCGCCGCGACCTGGACGGTATATCGCAAAAGGTGCTCACCGACAGCCTGCGCCAAATGATCGACGACGGCCTTGTCTTTCGGCACGACTACCAGGAGATGCCGCCGCGCGTGGAATACGGCCTCACGGACTTGGGTCGCAAGATGCTGCCGATTATCAGGGCGCTTGCGGACTTCGGCACGTACTACAAATCGGTCGCCAAATAGTCGGTCAAGGTCTCGCTGGCTTGGAGTTCGATTCCTGACGAGCTCGCATGCGAAAACGAGAAGTACAGGTG
>CAKUKJ010000050.1 GCA_934662525.1 uncultured Coriobacteriales bacterium
GCGCAGATGCGGGTACAAGCGTCTGTTAGCAAGGCCTGCTCTTTTGTTTTGGCGACCCCGTCGCCCCGGTTTCGTCCAGGAAGGAGGCCGCCGCCCGTGAGCCTGTTCCGCTACTTCAAAGGCCATCTGGCTAGTGTGGCCCTCGTGTTCGCCCTCTTGCTCGTGCTCGCATACTGCGACATGTCGCTGCCGCGCTACACCTCCGACATCGTCGACGTGGGCATTCAGCAGTCCGGCGTGCAAGACGTCGCCACCGAGGCGCTCTCCGATGTTACCTACCAGGCCGTTCTCTCCTCGCTCGCTCAAGGCGACCAGGATGGGGCCGCCCTTCTCGCTCAATCTTACAGCCAGCAGCCAGACGGCACCTGGCAGCTCAACGACGAGGGTCGGGCGAGCCGCTCGCAGCTCGACCAAGTCATGGCCGCCCCTCTTGTGCAGGCGTATTTCCCGGGCGACGCGCAGGACCTCTCCGAGTCGCTCCTCAACCAGAAGGCCGTCGCCGCCGCCCAGATGGAGTACGCGCGCCTCGGCTATGACACGGGCGACATCCAGATGGACTACCTCAAGGGCGTGGGCCTCTCCATGCTCGGTGTGGCGGCGCTTGCGATGGTGTGCAACATCGCGGTGAGTTTTCTTTCGGCCCGCACGGGCACGGGCATTGCCCGCGACCTGCGCCGACGCATCTACGCCAAGGTCATGAGCCTCTCTCAGGCCCAGGTGGAGGGCTTCTCCACCGCGAGCCTCATCACGCGCTGCACCAACGACATCCAGCTTATCCAGATGGTGGAGGTCATGCTGCTGCGCATGGTGCTCTACAGCCCCATCCTCGCCGTGGCAGGCATCGTCATGGTGGCGCAGACCAACATCTCCATGGCGTGGGTCATCGCGCTGGCCGTTGTGGCGCTGTTCCTGGTCATCGGCGTGCTTATGGCCGTCGCCATGCCCAAGTTCAAGCTCATGCAGAAGCTTATCGACAAGGTGAACCTCGTGTCGCGCGAGATTCTCACCGGCCTGCCCGTCATCCGCGCTTTCGGCCGCGAGAAGCACGAGGAGGAGCGCTTCGCGAAGGCAAACGACGAGCTTATGCGCACACAGCTCTTCACGAACCGCGCCATGTCGTTCATGATGCCCATCATGCAGCTCGTCATGAACTGCACGAGCGTGCTCATCGTGTGGGTGGGCAGCCATTACGTCGACGAGGGCACCATCCAGACGGGCGACCTCATCGCGTTCATCACCTACAGCATGCTCGTCGTCATGAGCTTCCTCATGATCGGCATGGTCGCCATCATGCTGCCGCGAGCCCGCGTCGCCGCCGAGCGCATCGAGGAAGTCCTCTCAACCGAGCCCGGCGTCACGGACAAGCCCGGCGTCGAGCCTGCCAAGCTCGCCGAGGCTCCCGGCGCCCGCATCGAGTTCGACGACGTGAGCTTCGCCTACGACAAAGACGGCCGCGACGTGCTCGAGCATGTGTCGTTCATGGCCGAGCCCGGCCGCACGCTTGCCATCATCGGCGCCACGGGATCGGGCAAGTCCACGGTCGTCAAGCTCATGGAGCGCTTCTACGACGTGCGCCAAGGCCGCGTGCTCGTGGACGGCGTCGACGTGCGCGACATGCCGCAGGCCCAGCTGCGCGCCGCCTTCGGGTATTCCCCGCAGAAGGCGTTCCTGTTCTCGGGCACCGTAGCGTCAAACGTGGGCTTTGCCGACGAGGCCATGCCCGATGAGCGTCGCCGCCTTGCGATCGAGGTGGCCCAGGCGGCCGAGTTCGTGGATGCGCGCGAGGGCGGGCAAGACGCCCCCATCGCACAGGGCGGCTCCAACGTGTCGGGCGGTCAGCGCCAGCGCCTCGCCATTGCCCGCGCCCTGGCGGCCGACGCCCGCGCCTACATCTTCGACGACTCCTTCTCCGCGCTCGACTACAAGACCGACGCCCGCCTGCGTGCCGAGCTGGCCGAGAGGCTTGCCGGCAAGACGGTCGTCATCGTGGCGCAGCGCATCGCCACCATCATGGGGGCCGACCGCATCGTCGTGCTCGACGAGGGTCGCGTCGTGGGCCAGGGCACGCATGCCGAGCTTTTGCGCGCGTGCCCCGAATATCGCGAGATTGCCGAGTCGCAGCTTTCAAAAGACGAGCTTGAGAAGGGAGGCGAGCGCTGATGGTTGCCAACAACAAGCATACCGCCCCCATGTCTGCCTCCACGTCCCCTACGCCCGGCCCTGCCGCGTCGCAGGCCAAGCGCGGCGCGTCCTACGTCAAGAACAACTTCTCCTCCGGTGGCCTTGAGGCGCCCAAGCGCCGCCGCCGCGGACCGGGCGGCCACGGAGGCCCCGGCATGCCCGGCGAGAAGGCAAAGGACTTCAAGGGCACGCTCGGTAAGCTCTTCTCCTATATGGCCGAGTACAAGGTGCAGCTCATCCTCGTCGCTGTCTTCGCCATCGGGGCCACGGCGTTCAATATCGTGGGCCCTAAGGTGCTCTCGCAGGCCACGACCGAGCTCTTCAACGGCCTCGTCGCCAAGGTGGGCGGCACGGGCGGCATCGATTTTTCGGCCATTGCGTCCATCCTCGCGTGCTCGCTTGCCATCTACGCGGCCTCGGCGCTGTGCAACTTTGTGCAGAGCTGGCTTATGAGCGGCATCACGCAGCGCACCTGCTACCGCCTGCGCGAGGCCATCACCAAGAAGATCGACCGCATGCCGTTCGGCTATTTTGAGCGCAACTCCATCGGAGACACGCTCTCGCGCATCACCAACGACGTCGACACGCTCGGCCAGGGCCTCAACCAGGGCCTCACGACGCTCATCACCTCGGCGACCACCATCGTCGGAGTGCTCGTGATGATGCTCACGATCAACCCGCTCATGACGCTCGTCACCGTGCTTATCGTGCCGGTGTCGCTCGTGCTCATCTCCGTGGTCGTCAAGTTCTCGCAGAAGTACTTCAAAGCCCAGCAGTCCACGCTCGGCGAGCTCGACGGCCTCGTGGAGGAGGGCTTCGCGGGCCAGAACGTCGTGCGCGCCTTCAACCAGGAGGAGCGCTTCGTCGGCCACTTCAACGAGGTGAACGACCGCCTCTATGAGAGCGCCTGGAAGTCGCAGTTCTTCAGCGGCCTCATGCGCCCGCTCATGGACTTCGTGGGCAACCTGGGGTATGTGGCCGTGGCCATCCTCGGCAGCTACTTCGCGGCCACGGGCGTCATCACGGTGGGCGACATCCAGGCGTTCATCCAGTATGTGAAGAACTTCACACAGCCCATCACGCAGCTCACGCAGGTGTCCACCATGCTCCAGCAGATGGCGGCCTCCGGCGAGCGCATCTTCGAGTTCCTCGACGAGGCCGAGGAGCCCCGGCAGGCGCCCCTCGCGCTGCCCGAGGACGGCTTGCACGGCGAGGTCGACTTCGACCATGTGGCGTTCGGCTACACGCCCGACAAGCTCGTTATCCGCGATTTCTCGGCGCATGTGGAGGCAGGCCAGACCGTGGCGCTCGTGGGCCCCACCGGCGCGGGCAAGACCACGATGGTGAAGCTGCTCATGCGCTTCTACGACGTGAGCTCCGGGGCCATCCGCATCGACGGCCACGACGTGCGCGAGATGAGCCGCGAGCAGGTGCGCTCGACGTTCGGCATGGTGCTGCAGGAGACGTGGCTCTATAATGCCAGCGTGCGCGAGAACATCCGCTACGGCAGGCTCGACGCCACCGACGCCGAGGTGGAGGCGGCCGCCAAGAGCGCCTACGCCGACCACTTCATCCAGACGCTGCCCGGCGGGTACGACTTCGTCATCAACGAGGACGCGAGCAACATCAGCCAGGGCCAGCGGCAGCTGCTCACCATTGCGCGCGCCATCCTGGCCGATAGGCGCATGCTCATCCTCGACGAGGCCACGAGCTCGGTGGACACGCGCACCGAGGAGCGCATCCAGCGCGCCATGGACAACCTCATGGCGGGCCGCACGAGCTTCGTCATCGCGCACCGCCTCTCCACCATCAAGGGTGCCGACCTCATCCTGGTCGTGCGCGACGGCGACATCGTGGAGCAGGGCACGCACGACGAGCTGCTGGCGCAGGGCGGCTTCTACGCCGACCTCTACAACTCGCAGTTCGAGGATTGCAAGGACCCAGTGGAGTAGGGCTGGTGAGTAGCGTGCGGGCGGTGGACCGCCGAGCGCAGAGGGGCAGCTGGTCGGCGAGGTTGTCTTTCCGCCGGGCAGTCCCCGCCGACCTGCCGCCTTCTGCTCTTGCGTTATACTGACTCGCTAGACATTCCATTCGCCCCGCGCGGCAGCCTGTCTCATCACTGCCGTGCGGGCCTTTTCTGTTTGGGAGAACGTTGCACATGCAAGCACCCCATAAGACCGGCGTCCCGTTGGGGGTCTACGTCAAGGCTCTAGCAGATGCCGGCGTTCTTGCCGAAGCCCAGCCGGTTGCAAACTGCTCTGATACGCCGATTGACTTCATCACGGCCGATTCGCGCGAGGTCGTGCCCGGCACGCTCTTCGTTTGCAAGGGCCGCGCCTTCAAGCAGGTCTACCTGGAGGATGCGCTGGCCGCAGGGGCCGTCGCCTACGTGTCGGAGCGCCTGTTCGAGGGCGTTGCCGCGCCCGCCGTCCTTGTGAGCGACGTGCGCCGTGCCATGGGCATCCTTGCAGACATGCTCTACGACCACCCCTCGGGCCGCATCGACGTCTGCGCCTTCACGGGCACCAAGGGCAAGACGACGTGCGCCTATTACCTCAAGAGCGTGCTCGATGCCCGCGCCGCCGCGCTCGGCGAGCACGCGACGCCCATTTTCTCCACCACCGTGCTTGACGACGGCGTGTCCTGCGCGCCGTCCAAGCTCACTACGCCCGAGGCGCTCGACCTTGAGGCGCACATGGCCAACGCCGCCTCCGTGGGCGCGCGCGAGCTTGTGATGGAGGCGTCGAGCCAGGCGCTCAAGTATGACCGCACCTATGGCGTCGAGTTCGCCGTGGCCGGCTTCACCAATATCGGCGAGGACCACATCTCGCCCATCGAGCACCCTGACTTCGAGGACTATTTCACAAGCAAGCTCAAGATTTTCGCGCAGGCGCGCTGCGCCGCCGTGAGCCTCGACATCGACCACGCCGACCGCGTGCTTGCCGCCGCGCAGGCATGCCCCCGCGTCATCACCTGCTCCGAGCACGATGCGAGCGCCGACGTCTTCCTTGAACGGATGCAACGCGGGGAGGGCGGCATCGCGATGCGTGTGCGTACCCCGCGCGGCTCCCTTGAGTTCACGCTGCCCACGCCGTCGCGCGTGAACGTCTCAAACGCCCTGCTTGTGTGCGGTATGGCGGAGGGGCTCGGCGTCGATGGCGCCTATGTCTGCGAGGGCCTCGCGCGCGTGAGCGTGCCGGGGCGCGTGCAGATGCTTGAGAGCCCGGTTCTGGGCATCGTGCCCATCGTGGACTTCGCCCACAACGGCATGAGCCTCGAGGCCATCCTGCGCGACCTGCGGGAGAACTACCCCCATCACGAGCTGTGCGCCGTCTTCGGCGCCACGGGGGGCAAGGGGGTCGACCGCCGCGACTCGATGGGCATCGCTGCCGGCCAGCTGGCCGACCGTGTCGTCATCACCGAGGACGACCCCGGCCCCGAGCGCGTGGAGGACATCTGCCGCACCATTGCCCAGCGCATGGACGAGCAGGGCAATCACAACTGGAAGATCGTCTGCGACCGCGAGCAGGCCATCCGCACCGCGCTTGCCGACACCGAGGGTTCGACCGTCGTGCTTGTGACCGGCAAGGGCGCGGAGGCCACCATGGCGCGGGCGCAGGGCCCCGAGCCCTGGAAGACCGACGCCGTCGTGCTTGCCCAGGCGCTCGAAGACAAGGCTGCCGGGAGGCTCGATGTATAAGCTGTCCGCATCCAATCAAATCCGCGGCACCGTCGCCGCCGTAAAGGAAGGCGCGGTAAACGGCGTGGTCACGCTCGACACACCGGCCGGCCTCGTGAAGGCAGACATCACCATGGAGTCGATCTGCGAGCTTGGCTTGCGAGAGGGCGCATGTGCCACGGCCGTTGTCAATGCGAGCGACGTGCTGCTTGAAACTGATGAGCCGTGCGTCTGCAGCTGCTCGGCAGGCAACGTCTTTGTCGGCGAGGTGCTGTCGGTGACGCTTGGCGTGGTGAGCGCGATCGCACGCGTCAGAATTGCCGGGGGCATTGAGCTGACGAGCAACATGGAGCGGGAGTGCGCCGAGGCGTTCGGCCTCCAGGCCGGCGTCGCGGTCTCGGCGGTCGTGAGCTCAAGCGACGTGCTGGTGGCCTGCGAGGGATAGGTCATCTCCAAGCCGCGCGGCGCTGCGGCGCTCACTTTTTCGTCCAAACCCTCCAAAAGTGGACAAAGGGTGTGCAACGGGGGTATAAAGCAGTGTTGAACGACGGGGGTTTAACGTCGCGTGCGAGCGCTGCCGTCAGGCGGTGAGGCTGTGGGAAGAGGAGATGTGCCATGCTGTACTCGAATATCATGGTTGCCTACGATGGTTCCGACCATGCCAAGGACGCTCTGCGTTACGCCAAGGAGCTTGCCGCGCTCAACCCCGAGGCCACCGTCCACGTGGTTCAGGCGCTCTCGGTGGGCGCGATGGACTTCCAGGCCACCTATTCCGACGGCGTCTACTACGGCCAGATCGATTACGAGCAGTACAAGAGGCTGCTCGATGCCACGCTTGCGGCTGCCAAGGCTGCGATGGCCGACAGTCTCGGCGACGCCCTTGCAGATTTGGGCGATCGTGCGACGACCGAGGTCGTGCCTGGCAACGCGCCTGCCGCCGTGCTTGCCGATTATGCCAAGCGCCACGACATCGACCTCATCGTGATGGGCCGCCGCGGCCTGGGCGCCATCCGCGGCATGCTGGGCTCGGTCAGCTTCAGCCTGCTGCGTGAGACCGAGATTCCGGTGCTGACGGTGAAGTAGCCTGCTCAGGCGACCTGTTTGTTTCCGCCGTCGTCATATGCGGCTTTTGCGCGCCGTCCGGGCTGGTTCTCGGGCGGCGTTTTTTGATTGCGTGCCGGTTCGGGGTGGCTTGAGATTGTGGCTCGTGGTCGCATTTCCCCTGGCGTGGGGCACATTGTGTGACGCGGGGCCGCTTGAACCCGTCATAGGGGGAGAAGGGAGGCGTTCATGGAAGACGCCGAGATAGTCGAGCTGTATTGGAGGCGTTCCGAGCGCGCGCTCAGCGAGACCAAGACGAAATACGGGTCGTTCTGCCGGGGCATCGCGTTTCGCATCCTGCGCAGCACCGAGGACGCCCAGGAGTGCGAGCAAGACACCTACCTGCGCGCCTGGAACACCATGCCGCCGCAGCGCCCCAGCGTTCTGCAGGCGTTTCTCGGCAAGATTGCCCGTAACGCGGCGCTCGACCGTTGGCGGGCCGCAACGGCCGACAAGCGAGGTGAAGGCCAGGTACCCCAGCTTATCGACGAGCTGTCCGACTGTCTGCCCGACGCCAGCGGCGTCTTTGCCGGCACCTCCGAGGTCGAGCTCGTAGAGCTGCTCAATGGCTTCCTTGCCCAGGCCTCGCGTGAGGCGCGTCACTTTTTCGTGCGGCGCTATTGGTACGGCGACACGGTGGCGGAGATTGCGCAGGCCTATGCCGTTACCGAGAGCAAGGTGAAGATGACGCTGTCGCGTATGAGAGGCGAGCTCAAGCGCGTCCTTTCCCGAGAGGGGGTTGCACTGTGATGGGAGATACGAAGCCTGCCGCAAGCGGGCTGCATGGGGGCCGAGATGCTGATGCGATGCGCCTGCTTTCCGCCATAGGAGAGGTTGACGGTCGGTTTGTGCTGGAAGCGGCTGAAACCGGCGCGGCGGGGGACGGTGGCACCGCCAAGAAAGGCGTCCTGCATTTCACGCCGGCCCGTGGGCGCACTCTGGCCGGTATCGGCATCGCGGCATGCCTGCTTGTTGCCGGCACGATCGTTTTCACTCAGCCCGGCCTGCTCAATCCCGGCAATCCTGCCCAGGTCGATGTCGTGGAGCAGCAGGGCCGGGATGTAGCCGAAAGCGCAGGGGAGCTGGCCGTACTGAGCGCGTCACCCGACGAGGGAGCGCCTGTGGCAGGTGGCACGTCGGGCGGCGCGGCGTCGTGGCAGGCAAAGGCAGCCGCCGATGCGAGTTCGCGTGCAACATCATCCAGCGCGGCTGCTGAGTCCCTCGCCAACCCATGGCAGGACTGCGACGCCCTCAGCGACGCCCAAGCGGTCGGCGGTTTTTCGTTCGATATCGATGCCGCCGCACTTCCCAGCGAAGCTTCATCTGCCCAAGTGTCCTACCGAGTGGTTGCAGGCGAGCTCATCGAGGCCGACTATCGCGATGTGAACGGCAACTCGCTCCTCTGCCTGCGCAAAGGCATAGGGAGCGACGATGTCAGCGGAGACTACAACACCTACGACCTCACGCAGGTCATGCGCCTTGCCGACAACGATGTTACCCTGCGAGGCTCCGATGATGCCTGGCAGGTGGCAACGTGGACTGCCAACGGGTATGCATATGCCATTGGGATGAGCTCGCCGCTGACAACTGCGGAGATGGAGGCGCTTGTGGAGGGGATGGAGTAGACAACGGCACGCTCCCTCGCTGCCGCCAAAGCCGGCCGCTAAAAAGCCCCGCCCGCCCCGTTGCGTATGGGACGAGCGGGGCTTTGGGGATTGCGCGCGGGCGGCAAGCCTGTTTGCGGGTCGTACCTGCTCTTACTTCCCGGGATGTTCGGGGGGCAGCTCGCCCTCGGGCCAGTCGAGCGGCAGGCACTCCTTGGGGTCGTCTTCGCCCTTGGGGAGCACGGCGTTGAGGATGATGCCCACAAGCGAGCCCACTGCCAGGCCGGACAGCGAGATGGTGATGCCCGCGACGTCGAAGGAGATGGCGCCGGCGGTGCTCGTGGCGATGCCCAGGCTCAGCACGAGGATGAGCGCGGCGATGAGCACGTTGCGGGTTTTGGAGAAGTCGACCTGGCTCTCTACGAGGTTGCGCACGCCCACGGCCGAGATCATGCCGTACAGCACGAGGCTCACGCCGCCCACGACGGCGGAGGGCATGGCGCCGATGAGCGCCGAGAACTTGGGGCAGAAGCTGAACAGGATGGCGAAGCAGGCCGCCAGGCGCACGACGCGGGGGTCGTAGACCTTGGTGAGTGCCAGCACGCCGGTGTTCTCGCCGTAGGTGGTGTTGGCGGGCGCGCCGAACAACGAGGCCAGGATGGTAGCCAGACCGTCGCCCAGAAGCGTGCGGTGCAGGCCGGGGTTGGCGATGTAGTTGCGGTTGCAGGTGGAGCTGATGGCCGAGATGTCGCCGATGTGCTCGATCATCGTGGCGAAGGCCAGCGGCATGATCGTGATGATGGCGGTGATGGCAAGGCCGGAGTCAAACCCCTCGCCGAAGATGGAGAACACCGTGTTGTCCCAGGCCACGGGCAGGCCGATCCAAGCGGCCTCCTGCACGCTCGTGAAGTCGCATGCGCCGATGAGCGCGGCGAACACATAGCTCACGATGACGCCCAGAAGGATGGGGATGATCTTGACCATGCCCTTGCCCCAGATGTTGGCGATGAAGATAACCGCCACGGCCACGATGGCGACGAGCCAGTTGGTGGAGGCGTTGTTGATGGCCGAGGAGGACAACGTCAGGCCGATGGCGATGACGATGGGGCCCGTGACCAGGGGCGGGAAAAACCTCATGACGCGCTCGGAGCCGAACACCTTGAAGAGCGCCGCCAGGATGGGGTAGAGCAGGCCCGCGCACGCTACGCCCAGGCAGGCATAGGGCAGAAGCTCGGCCTCGCCGTTGGGCGCGATGGCCGCATAGCCTGCGATGAAGGCAAACGACGAGCCCAGGAACGCCGGCACCTTGCCCTGCGACAGGAAGTGGAACAGCAGCGTGCCCAGGCCAGCGAACAGAAGCGTCGCGCTGACCGACAGACCGGTCAAGATCGGCACGAGAATCGTCGCGCCGAACATCGCGAACATGTGCTGGAAGCCGAACACGAGCATCTTGGGCGTGCCAAGCTTGCGCGCGTCGTAGACAGCGTCGGGGCTGTCCTTGCCGCCCATGGTGGGTACGGCGTCGTCCTTTGCCATAAAAGGGTCCTTTCCCTGAGGGTGAAGTGCAAACTCGTCAAGTATAATGGCAAGTTGGCAGTTTGCAGCCCAGGCTTTGCAGGCTTTTGGAAAGGATGAACCGATGAGCGAAGTTCACGTGCTCGACCACCCGCTGATTCAAAACAAGTTGACAAGGATGCGCCGTCGCGACACCACGTCGCGCGACTTCCGCGCCCTTCTCAAGGAGATCTCGATGCTCATGGCCCACGAGGTCACGCGCAACTTCGAGACCAAGCTCGTCGAGGTCGAGACGCCCATCTGCAAGGGCGAGTTCCCCGTGCTCAAGGATGAGTTCATCACAATCGTCCCCATCATCCGCGCCGGCATCGGCC
>CAKUKJ010000051.1 GCA_934662525.1 uncultured Coriobacteriales bacterium
GCCCCGCGCCGCCTTTGGCCTTCGGTGCGAGCAAGCGCGCCTCGAAGTCGCTCAGCTCCTTTGAGGTGAGGTCGCGCGCCGTCTTGCCCTTGAGGTAGCGACCCACATAGGCCCGCGTGAAGAGCCTCCAGCGCTTGCGGGTGTTGAGCGCGATGTCGCGCGCCGACCTGTCGGCGATGTAGGCGTCGAGCATGTCGGTGATGCGCATGCTCTTGACCGTGCCGTCGGCAGTGAGCCCGCGCACCCACGCCTCTGCGAGGGCCTGTGCCTCGCCTTCGCTCTTGGCATCGGGGAAGCTGCGGCGCGGCCTTATCTTGCGCCCGTCTGGGGCCGTGCCGAGGAACGGCTGCGCGTACCAGCACCCGCGCTCCTCGTCCCAACGGACTTTAACGGTCGGCGCGCCCATGGCCGCCCGGCCTTGCCTGACATGCGGGGCACACGTAGCGGCGGAAGCACTCGCCGCGCTGCACACCCGTCTCCACGAGCACGCCGTGGGTGTTGGGGGCGATCGTGCGCCCGCATCGCGCGCACGCCGACGGCACGAGCACCGTCACGGTCTTGGCGGGGCCGGTGTAGCCGTTCATTCGCTCCCCCTGCCCTCGGCCTCGGCGATGAGGTAGTCGAGGCACTGCCGCGCCTTCTTCAGATCCTCCACGCCGCTCTTGGTCTTCCATCTCCAGAGGTACTTGAAGGCGCACCCCTCCCAGTAGTTGACCATCCCCTCGCGCCCGACCATCGAGCGCAGCGCGTCCATGCACTCGATGCCGGCGTGCCCCATGTAGTGCCTCGGGTGCGCCACCGCGTCGCCCTTGCCCGAACCCTGCCCCGTGCCGAAGCACGTCGGCGAGTTTTGAACACCCATTGCCCGCTCCCATTCCGTTGTCTGCTGATTGTTGAAAACTCGGTTGATAACTTGTTGAAACGTGTTGAAAACTCACGAGATGGGCGATGCACGCGCCCGTTTGACCCCTCTTTTTCCATCGCCGAAAAAAGAAGTACCAAGAAAAGGGGACTTACGTAGTTGGTAGTCTCCCAATAAAGGAAGAGGGTTTTTAGGGCCGGTCTGGGCTGAAGGCCCAGCCCTAAAAACCCATCCTTTACTTTTATTTACTTTACTTTTAGGCTTTAGCCAACCTAAAACCGTCGGTTTCTGATTGGGTTTTGCGTAACGCATTCTAAAACACCCCCAATCACCTGCTATTCTCTTGCCCTTGCTCGCTTTTCCTCGGCCGCCCGCCGCTGCTTCCGTTGGCCCTCTGCTTGCCGAAAAAAGAGGCGTTGCGCTGCATGCGCAAACTTGAAATCTGGCCGTTTTCATTATTTACGAGCAGCCCGACGTCAAGCAGATCGTGAACGAGGGCACGGCATTTCTCCGTGCCCTCGAACCCGTCGTCGGCCGTGCCGAGCATGCCGATTTGCCGCGCTAAGATCCCCCAGTCCTCTTCGGTCTGAGTCGGCAAGGCATGGCCGGTCGTGTTCGCAAGCATCTCGCACAGCCGCCACCACGCCCCATAACCCTCGTTGCCCCAACGGGCAAGCAACCTCTGGCACTTGATGTCCTGCGATGCGTTCGCGTCGTGGCTGAAATAGGCCATGGGCTCGCGGGCCCGCGCCTCAACGTCACTCGTCGAGGTAGCCATGAGCGGCACCCGTGATGATTGACATGAGCGCGTCACCATAGGAGGGCGGCACCGCGTCGGGCTTCAGCAGCTCCATGCAGAACATCAGCGTAGCAGCCACGAGGCACAGCGAGATCTCTGCGTTGCCAAACGGCGCGGCATTCCCGCGCTCAAGGTCAAAGCACCCCACGGTAGCCTCCACGTCGCTCGCTAGGTCTGCCAGCTCGCCCATGTACTCGCTAATCTCCTTGCGCTCCATTTGCAGCCTCCTTCTTCTCGTCAAACATGCTCTTGCGCGTCTCAATGTCCAGGTCTGGGTACTTGCCCAGCAGCCAACGCGCCAAGAGCGACGTGTCAGAGTTGTTGACGCAGTACTCATGCTGGTTGCCGTTGCCGTCGTAGAACGGCACGCCCACGAGCTTGATGAGGCTGTCGAACCTCAGGCACTCGGCTATGTGCTTCACGCCTATGTGCACCCCTCGCACGTCATAGTCGAGCGCCTTCTGCTCAACGTAATCCAGTGCCTTGGGGTTCAGCTCGCACCACTTTTCAAAAAGCAGCCGCCTATCCTCCACCTTGAGCGGCAAGGGCATCCGGTATTCGCCCTCTGCCTTCACGACCGCCTCAAGCGGCTGCGTGTAGTCCCCTGTGTCGAGCTCGCTCATCTCCCGCACCTCCTATAGCCGTAGGCGCACACGGCCGCGAGGCCCACGGGCAGCACCCATGCGCAACCCAGCGCGTCGATGACCCAGATCAAGAGCGCCGCCGCAGCCATGGGCACCACGCCCGTGATTGTCAGGCACACGAGGACGTAGCCCATGGCGCGCACGGGCCGGGGCCAATCTGCTAGGATGCTTGTGTCGTCGCTCGCCAAAGTCACGACACTGCATGCGGGCGGCTCTACCCGTCCGCATGCGCCCCCTTCCAGGCCCTCGCCTCCCCTTGCGCCCACTCGCAAAATCGGCGCTGGCACGCGTCGGGCGGGCCTTTCTTCACGCATGTTGAAACCGTTACAATAACCGTCGGTTTCTGATTGGGTTTCTTGCTCATACATTGCCGACAACACCCCTTTCACGTCTTCCAATGCTTGACCTCCTCCCCGCCTTACACGGCGGCGCTTAATTCCCTGAACTCGCACCGAAGCAACCCGCCGAGCCAGCCGAGAACCACGCGGGCCTCGGCCTCGCTTGTCGAAAACCACACGACGAACGTCATGCCCGTCACGTCCTTCACCTCGGTGCACCATCTATGGGGCTCAAGCTCACTCACCCAGGCAATAAACCCGCCCTTGGACGCAGTGAACTTATGGCGCGCTCCCGCCATGTATGGCCTCCTTCCACTTGACCCCTGCGCCCCCGCCGGGAGAGGCGGGCCGTCACGCCGCCCGTTGGAGGAATCGTGCCTATGCGACCCATGAGGGAAGGCGGCGTTTCGACAGGTCGGCGCCAATGTTCGCAACCGCCGCCCGAAGTGCCCGCCCGCCCCGCCGGGGGTGCAGGTGGATTTACAGATCTGGTTCCGGCTGCGGGATTCGAACCCGCGACCTGCCGCTTATAAGGCGGCTGCTCTGTCCGCTGAGCTAAGCCGGAATGCCGTTCTCTAGGTGGTACTCCCCGCCTGCTGCCTAGAGCGGCGGAATTTCCCCGGCGGCACCGAGCATGCGCGGGTTTTAATGGGTTCGTTGGGTGAAAACCAGTGCCGATTAATCGTCTTTCGTCATCGAAAGAATCTCGTCGGCATCGGAGCTGGTATAGCTTTGCGTTACCTCACGATAGGCGATATAGGCCGTGAGCAGGTCTAATGCCATGATGAGGGCCACCAAGAGGAACAAAGGGAATGCTCCATCAGGCGACTCTTTGTTTCCAGCCGCTCAGTTGGTTGGGCGAAATTCGCAAAACGTTGCAAATGGCAAGAACCTTGTCCATCCCAGGCACATAGCCTGTATCGCTTTCGTATTTTGCGATTGCGTCAGTACTAACCCCGACAAGCTTGCCCAGCTCAGCCTGCGTGAGGCGGCGCTTGTTGCGAGCGGCGCGCAAGTTATCGGCGAATGTCTTCTTATCAAACTCCATATCGATACCTCCTTTTCTCGGCTTTGAAGCAGCCCCGCTCTTATTGCTTGTCAATAAGAGCGGGTGTATGTTTCTAGTGTTTACGCTAGAAACAGCCGCGTTCCTGGCGGGTACAATTGCTAATTTGCTTAGCAACTGGTATGCAGAATAGCTATGCTAAATAGCTATGTCAAGTGTATACACACAATTTTATTGTTAATTCGCTAGGTTCGTTGTACTATCTGCTTACCTTAAAACGCGATGGAGGTTAGCAGTGGAAACAAACCTTATGAAGCTTCGCAAAGCTGCAGGCTATTCAAATAGGGATGAGTTTGCCGAGAAACTAGGGGTGAACAAGTACACCTATCGTTCATGGGAGTCGGGCGCGGCAATAATGAACATTGAGCAAGTCTGGGATTGCGCCGTCGCCCTTGGGTGCACTCCAAACGATATCCTCGGTTGGAAAGGCGAAGAGGACGAAGCCGAGCAAGGCGAGATGGAGACATTGACCCCCGACGAGCGCACCGTCCTTGATGACTACCGCCAAAGCTCCCCCGCCTGGCAGCAGAACATAGCCACCACCGCCCGCCTCGCCGCCGGCGAGTCCAAGCAGGATTGACGAACGGATTAAGAGGCAGACAGATTCGTCTACCAAACATGAACGGAGCATCATGCAAAGCACTGAGATCGAGAAACGCAAGCTCACACTCGATGAACTCGCCCATGAAGAGGACGGTGTAGAGTTTTGGTATGCCAGAGAAATCATGGAACACCTTGGGTATGTGCGCTGGGAAAACTTCTATGAGACAATTAAACGCGCAATGATTTCATGCGAAACTGGCAAAACACCAGTTGATAACCATTTTCGTGAGGTCACGAAAATGGTTATGCTCGGCGTCGGCACTCAACGCCCGGTGCGCGATTACAAGCTCACGCGATATGCTTGCTACCTCATCGCCATGAATGGCGACCCTCGCAAAGAGGAAGTCGCCTTTGCGCAATCCTATTTCGCCATTGCGGCGCGCAAGCAAGAACTTATCGAACAGCGCATGGGAGAGTTACAGCGCCTTTCTGCACGCAAAACCTTGGCAGAGTCAGAGAAAGCCCTTGCCGCAGTGGCTTTCGAAAGAGGCGTTGACGGCGCAGGTTTTGCGCGCATCAAGTCACGCGGCGACTCGGTACTCTTCGGCGGCAACAGCACGAGCTCAATGAAAAAGAAGCTTGGCGTACCCGAGAGGGCAGCACTTGCCGACTTTCTACCAGATGTGACTATCGCCGCAAAGAACCTCGCCAATTCCATGACCGCGCATAACGTCGCCGAAAAGGACTTGAGGGGCGTAAAACCAATCTGCGATGAGCATATGGGCAACAACCGCAGCATCCGCAAAACGCTTGTCGCCCGTGGCATCCGGCCTGAAGAACTGCCTGCCGAAGAAGATACCAAGAAGGTTGAGCGTCGTGTTAAGGCTGACGAACGGCATTTAAAAGCGGGCGATACAGGCTTTTTCACCGCAGTTGAGCGTGATTAGTTCTTCCAGAATTTTCAGAAGAACACAAAGCGCCCCGCAGCGTCCATCCCAACGCGTGCGGGGCAATGCCAACCCAGCGAGAGAAGGCAGGTGCATCATAGCATGGCAGAAAACAAAAACCGAGCGGCAATCTATGCGCGTTTCAGCTCGCACAACCAGCGCAATGAAAGCATTGAGATACAGGTTGAGAAGTCCACGGAGTATTGCACGGCCCACGGTCTTGAGGTCGTGAAGATCTATGCCGACTATGCCCAGACGGGCCGCAACGTAGACCGCGACGGCTTCCAGCGCATGATGGAAGACTCCCGCAAGGGCATGTTCGACTACGTGGTAATTTACAAGGTCACGCGCATCATGCGCAACCGTGACGAGATGGCGCTCGCTCGCATCATGCTGCGTAGGGCTGGCGTCGAAATCCTCTACGCCGGCGAAAACCTCGGCGAGGGCTCCACACGTGTGTTAAACCTCGGCATCCTTGAGGTGCTTGCGGAATGGGAAAGCGCCATAGACTCCGAGCGCATCCGCGACGGCATCCAGAAGAACGCCGCGCGTTGCATGGCGAGCGGCCAAACGCATTACGGGTGGGACGTCGTCAACGGCTACTATCAGATCAATGAACATGAAGCCGCCGTGATGCGCAGGATGCGCGACATGTTGCTCTCCGGGCGCACGATGGCACAGATTACCCAAACCCTCAACGCAGCCGGCGAGCGCACGAGGCGAGGCAACGAGTTCAGGCCGGGCACAGTCAGCAAGCTGCTTCACCGTGAACAGAACTGCGGTGTGTATCAGTATGCCGGCGTGCGCGTGGAAAACGGCATGCCAGCCATCTGGCCGCGCGAGACGCAAGATCTCATCACGAGCGTGCTTAAGATGCGCCACCGCTCGCGCCGCCGCATAGACAAAGAAGCCGAGTACCCTCTGAGTGGAAAGATGGTGTGTGAAAAGTGTGGACGTAGCTTCGTAGGCGTGAGCGGAACGTCTAAGAGCGGCCGCGTCTACAATTACTACACATGCAAAAGCTGCCGCCGCTCATTCCGTCGCGAAGAAGTTGAAGAACTTGTGTGCGATTCCGTATTGGAATCGATTGCACAGCCTGAAACCCGCGAACGCATTGCAGCCGTGATGGCTGAACACAATAACAACACAGAAACAAGAGACGAAAAGACATCCGAAATGGCCCGCATCCGCAAGGAGATCAAGGCAATCAACACGAAGTTTGAGCGCATCTGGGCCGCGATAGAGGCTGGAATCACCCCTCCCGGGGGTAAGGAGCGCGTCGATGAGCTAACGGCCCGAAAAACGGCTCTAGAAGCCGAGCTGAAGGCATGGGAAGAAAAGGAGGATACAGCCCTGACCTGGGATGATATTGCTACTTGGCTTGACAGTCTAACCCAGAACCCAGACCCGGCGTACATCATCAACGGTTTCGTGCGTTTGATAGTGGTTTCTGGCGATGACCTGCGGCTTTACTTCACGTTCGACCCATGGCCCGATGATGAGCTTGACCCGCGTTACGGCACAAAAAAAAGACGAACCCACGTCCGAAAACGTGAGTTCGTCTAAGTCTCCAATGGTGGAGATGAGGGGATTCGAACCCCTGACCCCTTGACTGCCAGTCAAGTGCTCTCCCAACTGAGCTACACCCCCGTGGGTTGCGGTGCGAGGAGTTATATTACGCGTCTCTCATCCCCAGTGCAAGTACTTTCTCAAGAAAGTACGAGTTGTGGAGATACCTCCATAACTCAGCAAAACCAAGCGCATACCAGCGCCCTACTCAGCTTCCGGAGCCCTGTAGGGGTCGATGCCCTTGAAGACGTCGAGCGCCTCCTGGGGGTCGTAGTCGGAGAACGTGACGGCGCTGATGGCGCGCGTGAGGCGCACCGCCTCGTCGAGGCTGCGCTGGTGGATGTTGCGGCCCGTGGCGTTGCCGCAAGCCCCGCCCACATGAATCTGCTCCCAAAGCTGGGTCAGGAACGTCTCGGCGTCGACGGTGGAGCCGCCCGCGCACACAAGGCCCGTGCGCCCAGCAGCCATGCTCGCCTGCTTGAGAAGCTCGGCAGAGTTCTTGCCCTCCTCCTTGGGAGGGTTCACCTTCACGAAGTCGGCGCCCAGGCAGGCAGCGACGCCAGCCGCACCGGCGATGAGGTCGGCGGACTTCTCGTTAGTCACGGCCTTGCCGCGCGGGTAAATCCACAGCACAACGAGCAGGCCATAGGCGTGAGCGTCGGCGATGAGTTGGCCGGCCTCCTCCACCATCTGGGCCTCAAACTCGCTTCCCAGGTAGATGGTGTAGCCCACACCTACGATGTTGGCGCCCATCTCGCGCATGTTGAGGACGGCGTCGAGGTCGGACAGCATCGGGGAGTAGGGATCGGCCTGGGCGGTCTTCACGAGGTTCGTCTTTGAGTTCATCTTGACGAGGTAGTTGATGTCGGGGTAATCGCCGGCATAGCGGGCGATGAGGCCGCGCTGGGCCGCAAGCACGCCGATGCACCCCTTGGCGCCGATCTTGAACAGATGCTCGGGGTCGGCGTCGCCCTTGTCGATGCCGTCGCCGTAAAAGTCGGCGTTGAGATGCTCGAACTTCTGATCGCACGCGTAGAGCATCAAGCGGCCTGTGCCGCGCGTGGCTGCCAGGAAGTTCTCACGGTATGTGTCCTTATACTCGGGCATGACGTCAAGCGGGACGCGCACGTCCTCAAAAGCGATCTTCTTCATGTCTTCCTCCCTTAAGATCAAACCGTTGCGGAAAACCCGCCCGCACACCAAGCAGCTGCAGGCGGGAGATGAGCCTAAGCGCCCTTCTTCTTCGACGACTCGCCGGGTAGCGCACGACGGGCGTCGAGCACGCCCTCATAGCTCGCCAGGCGGTGCAGCAGGGGATCCAGCGCCTTGACGTTGGACAGCTCCACCAAGAAACGCAGATTGGACATGCCGTTCTTGTCGGTGCGCGTGCCGCACGACAGGATGTTGCCGCCCGCGTCGGAAATGGCGGTGGAGACATCGACGAGCAAGTGGGTGCGGTCCACGGCCTCCACGACAATCTCGACCTGGAACGTCGAGGCCAGGCCCGTGTCCCACGACACACCGATCATACGCCCCTCGGATTTGCGCAAATCGGAGACGTTGGGGCAATCGGCCCGATGCACGCTCACGCCGCGGCCCCTCGTCACAAAGCCCACGATGTCATCGCCCATGACGGGGTTGCAGCAATGCGCAAGGCGAACGAGCAGCCCCTCTCCCCCCTCGACGAGGACGCCGTTCGAGGCTTTGGCACGCTTCTTGCGCTCGGCGGAGTTCTGCGCCGGGCGAGACAGGCGAGGAGCGCTGATGGGGTTCTGCAAGCTCGCAAGAGCGCGCTTCTCCGCCTCGGCCTGCGTGTCCACCGCGTCGTCGAGGATGGCCTTCACCTTCGAGGCGACCGTGCGTGCCGAGATCTTGCCGTTGCAGATGAACACGAACAGATCCTCGGGGCCCGAGACGCCGAACTCGACGGCAACCTTGTTAAGCGAGCGCACCGTGCGCGGGGTGGAGATTCCCAAGCCGAGCTTGCGCAGCTCCTTGGCAAGCATGTCGCGCCCCGAGGCAGAGTCGTCGGCCTTGTTCATGCGGCTGAAGTAGGAGCGGATCTTTTGACGGGCGCCGGGCGTCTTCACGATGTTGAGCCAGTCGCGGCTCGGCTTGGCGTTGTTCTGCGTGATGATCTCGACGCGATCGCCCATCTGCAGCTCGTAGGACAGGGGCACAACCACGCCGTTCACCTTGGCGCCGATGCAGTGGTGGCCCACCTCGGTGTGCACGGCGTAGGCGAAGTCGATGGGCGTGGAGCCCGCGCGCAGGACCTGCACCTCGCCTGCCGGCGTGAAAACGAAGACCTCCGAGTCGTACAGGTCAATCTTCACGGCCTCGAGGAACTCCTGGGGGTCAGACAGGTCGTCTTGCTGCGTCCAGTCGAGCGTGCGGCCCAGCCACGCAAGCTGGTCGTCGAGCTGCTGGGCGGAGGCCTGCTTGTCGCCGTCGGAGTTGCCGGCCTGCTTGTAAAGCCAGTGCGCCGCGATGCCGTACTCGGCGTGCTGGTTCATCTCCTCGGTGCGGATCTGCACCTCAAGCGGACGGCCGGCGGGGCCGATGACCGTCGTGTGGAGCGACTGGTACATGTTGAACTTGGGCATGGCGATGTAGTCTTTGAAGCGCCCGGGCATGGGCGTCCACAGCGAATGGACCGCGCCGAGCACGCTGTAGCAGTCGCGCACGTCCTCGGTGATGACGCGCAGCGCGATGAGGTCGTATATCTCGGAGAAGTCCTTGCCCTTGTTCTTCATCTTCATGTAGATGGAGTAGAGGTGCTTGGGCCTGCCCATAATGCGGAAATGCTCGATCTTGGCCTTCGCAAGCTCGTCGCGCAGGATGTTCTTGACCGTCTCAAGGTATTCCTCGCGCTCGGCGCGCGACTCCGCCACCATGCGCGCGACCTGGCGGTATTTCACCGGGTCGAGGTAGAAGAACGACAGGTCCTCAAGCTCCCATTTGATCGACGAGATTCCCAGGCGGTTGGCCAGAGGGGCATAGATGCTCATCGTCTCGTTCGCCTTGAAGATGCGCCGGTCCTCGGGGATGGCCATGAGGGTGCGCATGTTGTGCAGGCGGTCGGCCAGCTTGATGATGATGACACGGATGTCCTTTGCCATGGCAAGGAACATCTTGCGCAGGTTGAGCGCCTGCTGCTCCGACAGGCTCGACACGGAGATGTTCGTGAGCTTCGTGACACCGTCCACCAGCTCGGACACCTGCGGGCCAAAGAGCTCCGTGAGCTCGTCGAGCGTGGCGTCGGTGTCCTCGACCGTGTCGTGCAGAAGGCCCGCGCACAGCATGTCGACGTCGGAGTGCAGGTTCTTGGCCAAGATGATGGCGACCTCGACGGGGTGGTTGATATACGGCTCGCCCGACTTGCGTTTCTGATCGCGATGATGCTCGCGGGCAAACTGATAGGCTCGCTCGACCTTCTCGATCTCGGCGGGTCCCAGATAGGTAGAGGCAACCTCGCGCAGCTCGGGGAAGTTGTCGAGCTGGCCGGCAGGCGCAAGGGCCGGCGCGGTGGGGTCGTACTTTGAGTGGACGATGGAGTCAGCCATGGTCGATGCTCCTCCCGAAAACCTCAGTGCTCGTCAGAGGGAAGTATAGGCC